>NZ_JAGYGS010000109.1:0-3604 GCF_018991185.1 Lactiplantibacillus sp. 7.2.4 | reverse complement strand
ATTAAAATTTCTAACTTAATTTGACATTTGAAGTCTATTATTAAACTTTGCCACCGTCTTAAACGGCTCTACATGGGAAGCCCTGTTCTAGCGGGGCTTCCTTTTTCTGTTTACATTATAGCATGGCTATAACGGACTTGCGACTATTTTAAGTGTAGTTTCTCAAAGGCTAGAGAAACTATTGTTCGTTCTTGAAAATATGTAGGAGCAACGGCCTAAGAACCATATATAGTGGTATAATATGTAATAAAAACTATATGTAGTGTTTGGAAGGTGCAATTCTTGGTTCAAGAGAAACACAACAAACTATTGAGCGCAATAATTTCGATTGGTCTTTTAAGCTTTTTAGGAATAGTGGTTGAAACAGCGTTAAACATAACCTTCCCACAATTAACAACGTATTTTTCTATACCTATCAGTCAAGTTCAATGGTTGACTACTGGTTATATGCTAGTCTCAACTAGTTTGATTCCATTGGGTTCATTCTTTTTAAGACGGTTTCGTGTGGTAACTTTATTTAGAGTTTCGTGCTTAAGCTTTTTAGTCGGTACGTTGATTGCAAGCTTTTCCAACAGCTTTAATTTAGTTTTGCTAGGCCGCTTATGTCAAGGCATTGCTGATGGAATCGCGTTACCGTTGATGTTTGCTGTCATACTAGATCAAGTGCCAAAGAAAAAAGTTGGCACTTTTATGGGGCTAGGTAGCTTAGTTATTGCCTTTGCACCAGCAGTGGGTCCCATATATGGTGGCATAATTCAGGACACATTCAATTGGCATTTTTTATTTATAATTTTAATACCAATTATTATGGTTACCTGGCTGCTTGGTGAGCTTAGCATTGAACAAAGTTCACCGGTTCATTACGTTCCCTTTGATGTCCGTGGGGGCATTTTCTTGGCCATTTTTTTGACAACGACGTTGATGTTTATTGTTAACTTGACTGCTAACAGTAGCTCTTTTAAATTGTATTTATTTTTACTAGGAACAGCTTTTTTTAGTGGCTTACTTTTCCTTCTTAATGAGAAGCATAAGAGCCATAAATTGTTGGAATTAAGTCTCTTTAAAAACAAACGCTTTTTGCAGTTGTTAAGTGCTTTTTTTCTATTGCAATTCAGTTCTTTGAGTATGTCATACTTAATCCCTAATGTGCTACAAATACTTTTTGCCCAGTCACCTGGTTTGGTAGGTTTTCTAATTGCTCCTGCCGCTGTGATTGATGCAGTGCTATCGGTGGTTGCTGGTATTATTTACGATAAAACTGCACCCCGCTTACCCATTATAAGTGGCTGTATAATCATTGGACTGACCTTTTTGGGCGCCAACCTATTTACACCAAGTATTGGCGGGCTGGTTTTAATATATATGCTTTTTATGGTGGGATTGAGCTTTAGCTACAGTAACATCATGACCTATAGTTTGTCTCAATTACCTGCTGGGTTAGTAAATGATGGTAATTCGATTTATATGACGGTTCAAGCTTATTCAGGAGCAGTTGGAATTGCAATATCGTCCTCTATTGTTTCTTTATTGCAGAAACAACAAGGGAGTGTAATTTCAGGGACAAAATGGGGGTTAGCAATCAATTTCTTGATTTTGTTTTTTGTTGCCGTATTCACAATTTCTCTATGCTTGATAGCTTTACGAAATAAAGTAATTAAAGGAGATAAAGAGTAATGAGTTTAGATGATATAAAATCATTTTCTAAAGAAAATATGGCCTTTGATCCAACTGGGCATGATTTTCTTCATGCCCAAAGAGTGGCTAAGTTAGCTCAGAAAATATATACAGAAGATTTTAAAAAAGATGAAACTGATATTGGTCTGTATGTTGTGAAAGCAGCTAGCTATTTGCATGACACCATAGACGAAAAAGTCACTGCAGATAAAAAGAATAGACTGAGAGAAGTACGAATTATACTTAGCCATGAGAATATTGCAACTCCGGCTAGAGAAGACATTTTAGATATTATCCAACATATGTCATATTCTGACAACATTGAACACCATTACCAGCTTTCTAACGAAGGTAAATGTGTTCAGGACGCTGATAGACTTGATGCACTAGGTGCAATCGGCATAGCACGTGCATTTGCTTACGGCGGGCACGCTGGACAGGAAATATACGATCCCAAAATATCAGTGAAGGAAATCAAAACACACGATGATTATCGCCATCACAAAAGTACAACCATCAATCACTTTTATGAAAAGCTACTGAAATTAGCAAGTTCAATGAATACCAGAACGGGAAAGCAAGAAGCCAGTCGTCGAACAAAGTATATGCGTGATTTCTTATCTGAATTCCAAATGGAAACAGGTGTAAAAGATGAGACATAATGAGTATCTATTAGATAAATCGTATTTCGAAAAAGTCGCTGCGCTTTTTAATAAAGGGCAGTCTGATCCCCAAAAAATCCTTGTCGTAGAGCACGCCGTGATTAACAGTTTGGATTTTATAGACTATTTATGTGAACACTACGAAGTGTACTTTATACCCAAGCCCAAAAGTATTGATCGTAAAGTCCTTAAACATTTATCAAAGACTTGTACAATATTAGATGTTTCTAGGAAAGAATTAGCAGGCGTTGATACACCTAACTTGATAAAGGAAATTGTCGGACAGGACACGTTTGCAATTATTGATATTGGTGGGTATTTTGTACCAAGATTAAGTGACATTCAGAAACAGTTTAAAGGTCAATTGGTTAAAATAATCGAGGATACGGAAAATGGCTACCAAAAGTATGAAGATAAGCTGTCCAATAATTCAATATCAGTCCCAATACTATCAGTGGCAAGAAGTTCTTTAAAAATTGAGGAAGATTTTTTGGTTGGACATGAGATTGTAGTCAAATCCGAAATCTTTTTAGCAGATTATGGAACGACGCTTTTAGGCAAGAAAGTACTAGTTATTGGCTATGGTAAAGTTGGCTCCAGTATAGCGGGTAATTTAAGAAAACGTGGTGCAATAGTCATAGTTGCTGATAAAAGGGCAATACGATTAGCTAACGCATTAGCCCATGGGTACCAAATAACTAATGATATATATACTGAGCTAATTGACGTTGATATTGTGTATATAGCTAATGGAGAGAAGTCTATTGATACTCTTCAACTAAAAAAATTGGATTTGAAACATACTTTATATAGCTTTTCTGTAACTTCAGCGGACGATACTTTTAAAAATAGTCAAATGATCAACAAATTACCCCACTATGGACACAATGGTGGGTATAAAATTTTAAAAACTAAAAGCAATAGGACTGTTATTCTAGCAAATTCAGGGAACGCAATTAATTTCACATACTCTATATCAACATTAGCTTCCTACGTCCAATTAACACAGGCTGAAATGGCAGTTATACTACAAAAAGACATTTCAGGTGAAGAAAATCAGGGAATTGTTGAATTAAATGAAAACGACAGAGAAAAAATTGCTAAAGAATGGTTGGCAGAGATATTTGAAGTTGTTAAAAGTTGAATTAAATAAAAAAGCTTAAAGAATTATACAAATAAGCTCTGGTTGCTACCGACAAAGAGATTTTAAGCTGTTTTTAGTTGCTGCTAAACTTTGATCGTAGTATTAAACAAAAATACCTTATTAA
>NZ_JAGYGS010000108.1:0-3672 GCF_018991185.1 Lactiplantibacillus sp. 7.2.4 | reverse complement strand
AAAAACTCCAGGAACTCAAAAAAGGGTATCTACAAAAGATGTTTTGCTGATTCTTAATTTGATCAAATTTAGGATCCCATGAAACTCCATGATCTATTTTTATTGTGCTTGGTCAATACTTAATTCACCTGTATAATAGATTACGCAGGAAGGTTTAAGGGCGGTGGCTGTCTTTTCCCTTGTGAGGTGAGGCCCATGGGAACATGGAATAATCTTCAGGAAGGTTTCACAGTCAATGAGCGTCTTCCAGGCACTCTCGTTGATGTTGCTGTTTGGCACGTTTTTAATCGCGCTACTCAGCTATATCGACAAGCACCACAAATAAAAAAGCCGCCCTGCGTAACTTTGGTAGGTTACAGGGTAGCTTAATGCTGTCTTATTAACTTCGCCACCGCCTTTGAAGCGGCTTGCGTAGGAAGTCTTGTTAGCGCAAGGCTTCCTTTTCTGTCTACATTATAGCATGACTATGAAAAATTGGGTAGCAAGGCATTTTCGGCATATTATTTATCTTTGTATTTTTCAAAATAGGTTCAACTAATTCTGTTTCAGCGTTTTTCGTACTTCACCGTATTTGTATATAGTTTTCCAATATGTTTATGTCTGCCAACGGACCCACTTAATCTGATACCTACCATTATGATAAACCAATTTACCTATTAACTTAGTCTTGGTGCTTTTTTTCTAAGGTTGCTAATAATGCATCAATCCGTTGTTTAACTTGGGGTCGTTGGGTTGTATCAGTTAACAGTACTAACGTATCACCTTCATGAATCAAGGTGTCACCATGTGGAATCACTTCTTGTTCGCCACGCCGGATTCCAATGAGCAGTGCTTCTTTAGGCCATGGCATGTCTCGGACCATTTTGCCGTTTAAGGGACTGCCAAAGAAAACCGGTATTTCCAAATGATCAGGTCGATGAAGTTGCTGAACAGTTTTAGGCATTGTCATCTGCTTAAGCAATGCTTCATAGATTGGTGCACCGCCTAATAAATCAACAACAAGGTAAGCAGTTAACGATATGACTGCTAATGGCATTAAATGTGTTAAATTGCCAACCATTTCTGTTACCAGCAAGATAGCTGTGAAGGGAGCTTTTCCGATTCCAGCAAAGTAACCGGCCATGGAAAAAATGATTAGGTTCATGATATAGACATGCGATAATAATCCTAATTGATTCATTAAGACGCCATAAACCGCACCAATCACAGCACCTAAAGAAAGAATCGGCAAGAAAATACCGCCAGGTAATCCGGAACCATATGAAATCATTGAAAAGACGAATCGTATAATAAAAATTGCAATTAGTACAAACAAAGGTGGAACATGCTGGCCAAATCCCAAAATTAAGCCATTACCACCACCGAGTAAATTTGGCGAAAAGTAACCAACTAAAATTACCAGCAGAAATGGTACGATACCTTGTATTGGGCGTGGCAAATGTGTCAATTGATGATACCACCTAGGCATAACTAACAAGACCCGTTGATATAAGTAACCAAATAATCCCAAAACAATGCCGAGTAAAATTAAGTGCCAATAATTTGATACTGGTAAACTACGTGAATAACTTAAATGTAACACGGGAACAAGTCCGAAAACATTCAGCGAAATAAAATTTGAACCAATTGCTCCGGCTAATGCTGTTAACCAAACCAGCGGTGAAAAATTATGGTAAATCTCTTCTAAGACAAATAGAGTTCCAGCAATGGGGGCATTAAACGCTGCTGCTAATCCAGCAGCGGCGCCTGATGCAATTAGTAGTCGGCGATCAGTTCCTGATAACTTAAACTCAGAAGCGAAACCTTGACCAACTGACGCACTTAATTGAATCGCTGGTCCTTCTCGTCCGAGAAATAATCCAGGTCCCAATGCCAGAATACCACCGATAAATTTTCGCCAAAGAATTGACCACCAGTGCATTTCCAATTCACCAGCCAATTGACCTTCAACTTGCGGAATTCCAGAACCAGCGATATAAGGTTCTCTCTTGAGAAGTCGAGCCACAATTAACGCTAAACCAAGGTTGATGCCTATCAACAATGCCCATTCCCACCAAACAAACGGCGCGATTCGTAAGTATCTATATACCAATCGACTATAGTGCAGCCCTATCTCAATACAATAGCGAAATAAGCTAACAACGGTGCCACTCATTAAACCCACAAGCAGGCCGAGTAAAACAAATCGCAAACGAGTAACGTCAAATTTTTCTTTTACAAGCTGTATCAAATAACTAATCCTCCATTATAACCAATATTATATAATTTAGTACTTAATTAAACTAGGCAATATCTCGATGAAATCTAGTAGTTATTTTTCACAGAGAAGGGGTGTCATACCGCTAAAATGTTTTAGTAGTTTATATGACGAGCCGCATGTTTGAGTAGTAATGGTGCTAATAACGTTGTTAGGATAATGGCAGTGATAATTGCCGAATAGTAATCATCACTGATTAGTTTGGATTGGTAGCCTATTTGAGCGATAATCAAGGCCATTTCCCCACGCGAGACCATCCCTGCACCAACGAGGTAAGCTTCATTCGGACTGAATCCGGCCCATTTAGCCCCACTCCCCGCTCCTAATAGTTTCGTAAGTGTTGCCACAATTGTCAATACGATAATTAATAACAAATCGTGTTCTATGCCAGCTAGTGACATACTTAAACCAATTGAAACGAAGAATACAGGAATGAAAATCGCATAACCGATTGGTTCGATACTTTGATCAACTTCATGAGCTACATGAGTTTGTGCAATCGCAATTCCTGCAAAAAAGGCCCCAATTACTGCACTCAGTCCAATCAGATTTGCAATATATGCCATACCAAAACACAAAATCATCGCCATTATAGTAGGTCCCACTGGATTCAATAATTTGGTGCCTAGTCTAGCGAGGAGAGGGGCGATAAAACGCATCACGAAATAAATTGCGGCAAAGTAAATTAGCTGCTCTAAAAAAGTCAGAGCTAGCGGTATCTGGGTATCCGTACCAGCCTTTGTACCTATTAAACTGACCATAATGCTAAGTAAAACGACAGCTAGCACATCGTCAACCACCGCGGCACCGAGGACTGTTGAACCGCTCTTACTATCAAGTAAATTTAGTTCTTTCATGACAGCAACTGAAATTGAAACCGACGTTGCGGCAAAAATAACGCTCAAAAACAAGCTTTCAAATTGTGTCAAGCCAAAAACAATACCAACTGGATAGATCAGTACCATTGGAATCAAAACTCCTAACAACGCGACAATTATGCTAGGACGCAAATATTTTTTAAGCAATGTAAGATCACTCTCAAGTCCGGCGATAAACATTAAGATGATAACCCCAATCTCTGAAAAAATATGGATAAAATCATTGGCGCGAACCCAATTCAACAACGCAGGGCCAAGAATAATTCCAACAAATAATTGACCGATCACTGCTGGGATACCAACCCTAGAGGCTAGATGGCCAAATAGACTAGTTGCAATCAAGATGATCACCAAGGTACCTAAAAATTCCAAACAAAAACCTCCTCATACCCCGGTTTGTAAAATTAAGTTAGAAATTTAAAAAGCCATTTGTGATGGACTTTTGAGTGTCAAAATCAAAAGAAAGGCTGATCACAAATGACCTATACTCATCTTACTATAGACGAACTTGCCACAATTTATTCTTTTTGGAAACTT
>NZ_JAGYGS010000107.1:0-3754 GCF_018991185.1 Lactiplantibacillus sp. 7.2.4 | reverse complement strand
GAGCCAAGGAAGATCAGTGCAGAAAAGCAAATATGGGGCATTATCAACCGCTAAATTACAAGCCAGTTAGTCCAAGCTACTACTTAAAGACGGCCTTTAGTAACGCAATCATGACCGCCCTATATGCCCGTGATGAAGATTACGAACGGCAAAAACAGGCGCAAGGTTTAAAGGAGACTGAGTGGGAAATGACGAAAAAGCAACGGCAACACCAAACTCGAAACCGGCATGAAGATGGGGGCATGCACTTGTAATCACAAAATTAGCGACTGGTTAATTGGTATGAATGGTAGCCCATAATGTATTTTATATTGATAAAAATTAGAGCGTGCTCGATTAGTTACGTATAGCTGCCAGCCTTGTGTATGGTCTATCAAAGAGACCAGGTAAACAAAACCTTTAAGCCGAAACCCTATTTTGAACTAGATGCGGAAATTTTAGCTAATCAGCAAAAATTCGTCGCAAAATTAGACCCCTATCAGCGGTTTAAAAACGAAACAGGACTAATAACATTCATGCAAGCTAAGCACGTTCAGAAAGGCTCACAGGCCGGCTTAATCAAGGACGTCCAAAAACAAGACAAAAAGCGTGCTAGTCCACAACTATTCTCACTATCCAGTCTGCAAAGTGCCATGAATAAACGTTATCACGCCAGTGCCAGCCAAACCTTAGCGGCTATTCAAAGCTTATACGAAGACAAACTGCTCAGTTATCCCCGCACCGATTGTGCTTATATCACTGATGAAGAATTTAGTTATTTAGTGGCTAATCTGACGAAGTATCTGGGTTTGATCTCTAAGCCAGTCGCTTTAACCAATACCACTCCGAACAAACGCTATGTTGATGGGAAAAAAGTTGAAGAACACTACGCCATTATCATGACTAAAGTCGTGCCGACGAAAGAGAAACTAGCCAGCTTGCCTAAATTACAGCAACAAGTCTATGACTTGGTTTTAAGAACCACATTAGCCATGTTTGCTGATCCTTACGAATATGAAGAAACCACCATTATTACCCAAGTTGGTGACGCCAATTTTAAAGCAACCGGTAAGGTCCCAACTAAGCAAGGCTGGCAAGCTTTATTTGATGATCACAAAGCCGACCAGCAAGAAGTAGCAACTTTACCGCTCGTTCACCAAGGCGATCAAGTCCAAGCAAATCTGCAAACACCGCAAAAAGAAACGACACCACCGGTCCCCTTTACCGAAGGTACCCTGATTACGGCCATGAAGACCGCCGGCAAAACGCTTGATGATGAAGAAGCCCAAGCGATTCTTAAAGATGTGCAAGGCATTGGGACAAGTGCAACCCGGGCCAATGTGCTGGAAGTGTTAAAGAAACGCGGCTATCTCGTCACTGAAAAGAACAAGCTACACGTCAGTGAAGCCGGAATTACTTTATGTAACGCGGTTGAACTCGAACCCTTGTTAACTAGCCCAGAGATGACAGCAAAATGGGAGCAAGCGTTACAACAAATCAGTATCGAAGAACGCACCCCGGATAACTTTTTAGAACAAATTAAAAAGTTTGTATCAAAATTGATTGCTGATGTTCCCACGCAATTGACTGGCAGTGAAGCCATTAAGCAACAAATCGATCACCAACAGCAAGCACAAAAGTCCGACGAGGTCTTCTTAGAAACACCGCAAGCGACCGTTTTAAATAAACAGAAGTTTTACATTGTAAAGCCTAAGCAAGGCGAAAGCTTTACCCTGCCCAAGAAATGGAGCAGTAAGACCCTCGGTAAGACCGCAATTAAAGCGCTGGTCACCAAGGGGGAAACGAGCAAATTAAAGGGTTTCAAGAGTAAAAAAGGAAAGTCGTTTGACGCCAAGTTAAAGCTTGACGGCCATAAATTAAGTTTTGATTTTGATTAGAACCTGCCTACCGCCCTGCACGTTGTTTCGGTTGGTGAACTCGTCATTTAGGTTTACTTTTCAAAAACCAAAAAGTGAACCTAACCAACGAGTGTAATTGTAAAAGAAGGAGGATATATCATGAAAAATGAACTGGAAGCATTAGCAAGCGAATTACCTATTTTGACGGATAAAAGCAGTTATAAGTACCTATCAGAAATTGCGGGTAATGGCAAATATATTCAAGTTGCGTGGCAAAAAAAGAATGCTGAATATTTAGCACTTTACGGCACACAATCTATCAAGTTACCCCAAATTGATAATTCTGTAGAGTTTGTAGACGCCGAGGAGGTTTAAATATGCCAACTAAAGAAGAATGGAAGAAACAACTTGTAGATAATGCAGAACAACAAATTTTGAACTTAACTGATAGTGACAAGTTCAAGAACTATCTTAATACTGTGGCAAAATTTCATCGTTATAGCGCTAGAAATATTGATTTAATCTACTCTCAAAACCCAGAAGCTACTCAAATAGCAGGTTTTAAACAATGGAAAAATGATTTTAACAGATCAGTTAATAAGGGAGAAAAAGGGATCAGGATTGCGGCCCCTATGATTAAAAAACTAACTCCAGAGGATCAGAAAAGGCTTGATACGACCAAAGAAAAAGCCATAGTTGGTTATCGCTATATTCCAGTATTTGACATATCACAGACAAGCGGCGAACCAGTCCTAAGTGCTAAAGATTTTGTCAAAGAAAATTTAGCGGATCATAAAAACGTTACTAATCTATACAACGAACTCAAAAATTATTTGAATAACAATACTGATATTAAAGTCAGTGAAAAGAGATTGTCAGAACTTGGTGGCGCTAAAGGCTATTTTCAACCCCGCACTAATGAAATCGTCATTGGTGGCGATGAGCCCGACAATGCTTTGAAACTAAAGACGTTATATCACGAATATGCGCATAGCCAGCTACACGGCCTAAAATCAGCCTTTAAAGATCGCCCGCGAGCCTATCAAGAAACGCAAGCCGAAGCGGTCGCATATGTTGCCATGCAAAATATTGGCGTTGATACCAGCAACTACTCACTCGGTTACGTGGCCACCTGGGCCAAAGATAAAGCCGTAATCCATAGCGCTTTAAGTGAGATCCAGCAAGTGAGCAACAAAGTGATTGAACTTAGCGATGGCTTAACCAAACAATTAGGCTTACAAGAAGCCCCAAAAGAGCCTGCGCATGATCTAAAAAAGCTATCAGCCCAGGATCTTAATAAGTCCTATCAAGGCTTGCAACAACAAGTTCAGCAAGCAACTAGTCCACAACAAAAAGCGCAATTAAAAAATCAGTTAAACGATGTGCACCAAGAAATTAGTGATCGAACTCAAAAACAACTGAAAGCATTTGCTGAAGAAAATCCGGAAATCAAACAACCTGATCCTGAATACGATCAAAGTCTGAAACGTTAGCCAGCTTTTAAAGGACATGCTATAATGGAAACAGAAAAGGAAGCCCCGCCGAAAACAGGACTTCCCACGCAAGCCGCTTCAAAGGCGGTGGCATTAGTTAAAAAATGATAGTTGAGTCACCCTGTAACCTAGCCAAAGTTACGCAGGGCGGCTTTTTTATTTGTTCCTTTTGTCGATGTATGTTAGCAACGCTAAAATAAACATTGCAAGCAGCAACATCAACGAGAGTGTCTGGAAGACGCTCATTGACTGTGAAACCTTCCTGAAGATTATTCCATGTTCCCATGGGCCTCACCTCGCAAGGGAAAAGACAGCCACCGCCCTTAAAACTTCCTGCTTAATCTATTATACAGAAACTTTGACGAGGAAACCAAATTTCATCTTAATATTGTTATCAACTGTTTCAGTGAAAGTTGCGCTTAA
>NZ_JAGYGS010000106.1:0-4031 GCF_018991185.1 Lactiplantibacillus sp. 7.2.4 | reverse complement strand
AGGCTTAAAATGCTTAATTTTACGAAGAATAGTGACTTATCTGTATCTGAAACTTTATCCTTACTAAGGCGTGCTCATTCTATAGCAAATCATGATGTGACTGTTTTACATGAATTAGATGGTATGCAAATGGCTAGTCTATTTTACGAACCAAGCACACGTACGCGGCTTAGTTTTGCGTCGGCGATGAATGCATTAGGCGGGAGCACAATTGGGTTTGAGTCCAGTAGTTCAGCCTCAGTAGCCAAAGGAGAATCCTTAGCTGATACAATACGAGTTGCTTCACAATATGCTGACTTAATCGTGCTAAGACATCCCGACATCAGCGCGCCAGATATAGCACTTGCAAATTCATCTGTTCCACTGATCAATGCTGGTAACGGTGCTGGCTTACATCCGACACAAACTCTAGCGGATTTGATGACAATTTATGAAAACAAGAAAACATTATCTGGTCTACATTTGATCTTTGCTGGTGACCTTAAATATGGTAGAACAGTACATTCGTTAGTCAAAGAGCTTTTGCGATTTGGAAATAATACTTTTACATTCGTCTCACCAGATGAGTTGAGAATTCCGAACGAATTAAGAACAAAACTAACAAACACGAACACACTGTTTTACGAAGAACAATCAATTCAAACAGGTATTCATTCAGCAGATATCATTTACTTGACAAGAATTCAAACAGAACGTTTTCCGCAATCATTGATTAAAAAATCTCCGACTGAATTAACGCAGGTTGAAAATTTTAACCCCACTGATTTAGATGCTAACACCCTTTTAATGCATCCTTTGCCACGAGGTACAGAACTACCTCGTGAGTTTGACGTTCTTCCTCAGGCAAAATATTTTGATCAAGTCAAATTTGGAAAGTATGCGCGCATGGCCCTAATTGAACTATTAATTTCTAAACATACATCTAATACAAAATGAGCAGCATAACTAGTCTTTGTGATTACGGCATAGATGCGTGTAATCAGCATAGATAGATGCATCATATTTTAAGGAGACGTTAATGTTGTACTCGGAGCTCAAAGAAGCATGGAACTTTTGAACTCTAATATATCGACTATGTTAGCCACTTATAAGCAGAATACTTTTGCCCTTTCAAATCGGTTACACCTTGATCAACAAGTTGGAGAAATTAGCGATTCAGTTTTTTGGGGACTCTATCACCCAAAAATTACTTGAGTTATAAACCTGACTATTATCAATATTGACATCACCAATAACTAACAAACAGGGACTGGAGGCAAGCTGAATTTGCAATTTATGTTTTATGTATTTAGTTGGAACAACTAACTATAATTAGCTGCTAGAACATCTAACATTTTAAATGTTTGAATACCTAAGTATTTCAATTCCATTTTAATGTTTCATGTGAAACATCCCACCGTCATTATTTTAATCGCAGGACTCTTAAGAACTTTAGTTGGGCTATATGCTCGTAGTACACCACTGGGACGCTCAAACGGTGAAGAACCAGTAGTATCAATAGAGACAGAAAAAGTTTAAATCAGAGTATAAATCCGATTTATTAACAGAAAAGGCCTGGGATTGCTTATCACACTTCAGCGATAAACAATCCCAGGCCTTAGTTTCGAATAAATCAGAAGACAAAGTCTAAAATGCTAACTATGATAATACAAATAAATGCATATCAATATTAAACAAACTGCACTTGTTTTTGTGCCATCATTCCAATAACCATATTCCCATATACTTGAAGACACCAAACTACCAAGCAAGGTAAGCAAAGCTATAATCGCACAACCAATTAAAATGTTATTTGCTAATTTTTGCGTCATAAATCACCATTTTTTCTTGTTGCCGCATTGAGTTATGCACCCAAAGCAAGTTCATCAACATCTACAATAATAATTCCTGCTACGCCGATATCATAAAGTTAATATATCATACGCGTTATATATCCGATACCCATTCTTCCGAAATGGTATATTCTTCACTCCGAATCGTTAGGCATGGACAATTTCTTAAAGTACACAGAATCATAAAATGTCTTTCGTGTGCTACATTTATCTCTTAACTATGTTGAATATAAGCTCTGTAAGGATTTGATTTTAAAACACTACCGACCGTTTGAGATTGTTTCAATGACCGTTTTGGAAGTGAGTATTTAGTATTAAGTGAATTGATGCTAATTTAAAGATGCGATAGCCGTACAACTGTTGAAATAATGGCGCAGCATATGTAGAAAACAGCATAAATTCTCCAGCATCGCTAAAATGAACCGGAAGAACTTGAAGGCAATATTGGAAGCATTTCTGCTAATCTACTTACGACAGGTGAGGGCTACTCGTCCGACACATAGACGAGTTAAAAATAACGACATATCTTGATCTTGTCAAAATTAAACGAGGTGAATACGATGAACAACCTGTTTTCTCAATTTTCAAATCCACAAAAAATGGTATCCGTCATTCTGATTTTAGCCGTATTATTTATAATCTGCTACTTTGGTCCCGGAATTATTAAAGACCTATATGAAGTTGGCTATCAGACAGGTAACGCAATTTCTAGCTGGGTAGAATGAATTAAGAAAATCAATTGAAACCAAACCAATTTTAATTTTCCTCCTGAACTAATATCTGCTAAATCAATTGAAGTTTTACGTAGTGATTGACCATCAAGCTGGCAGAAATGCTTACTAAGTGGTTCTAGAAATGTTTGTATAATCTAAAATTTGCAACTATTAATGTCTAAGATTAAAGTAGTGCTGCAGTTAGCTTTTATGCATATATAGATATTCCTATCACCTGCTCACGAAATCTCTATAAAGCAGTAAAAACGGCCTGGTTAGCAATATAATTGACTACCTCTGTATGATATCATCGTAGTACTTAACTAAATATAGACTTATGAAAGCGGTGAATACAATCATAGATGCATTACTTTATATCTTGCTAATATGTTGGCAATGGGTGTTACTTTGGACTATTCACAGACAGGTTACCAAGATAAGGCTTAATCTCAAAACTGTTGGTATTTCAATTTTATTAACTGTATTGGTAACGCCGATTCTTAACGGTTTATGGATAATAACAATTTTACCTTTTATGCTGATACACACTTATTTGCATGATCGCTATCAGCCTTTTAGACTTATATATTTCTACAGTATTTATACAAGTTTTATTTCTCTCTTATTAACAAATCTCATTGGTCTCTCTTTTTACCTTTTTTTACCAGCCAAAGTTTATGCTATAAAAGAAATTCAAGTTATTGGTATCGTGATACTACCGATTTCAATCCATTGGCTCACGTTAAAAATAATGCATATTAATTTCACTGTTCTAAAAGAAGATGTCGAATATATACGACATGACATTCTTCTCCCCGCGAATAGAATCTTAACCATTGAATTTTTAATCTTTTTAGTTGTCTATACAATTGAAACAGTCAAGAACGCTACCGAAAGCCTTGAAATGTATACTGCGTATATATTCTTTGTCTATATTTTTATGTTTTTTGCGTTACTAGCTTTTTTGGGAATTCAAGCACGAAACTATTTAATACAAGAGATTAAAGATGCTAAGGCCGAACAATACGAAAATTCATTACCCTATTATCTTGAGATAGAACAACTCTATCGAGAGCTGGCTGGCTTTAGGCATGATTTCACCAATATCTTACTGTCTCTCGAAGAAAGCATTAAAACAGAAGACATTGCTTTAATAAAATCAGTCTATAGTGATGTGCTATCCGAAACACAAGTCGGTATTAATCGCACAAAGCTTAATGTTGCGGATCTCTCAAACGTTTTAAATCCAGCATTAAAAAGTGTCATTTCTGCTAAGGTTTTAGCTGCACAGCAGAAGAACATCCTGGTAACGCTCGAAGTAAAAGAGAATATCGAAAACTGCTATATTGACTTACTAGATTATATTCGCATCGTTTCTAATCTTTTAGATAATGCGATAGAAGGTGCCATCGTAACAAAAAAAACGATTATTGAGAATCGCTTTATTTTATAAAGACGATCTTTTCTTTACGCATATAGAAAACTC
>NZ_JAGYGS010000105.1:0-4149 GCF_018991185.1 Lactiplantibacillus sp. 7.2.4 | reverse complement strand
TAAAATCAAACTAATCAAATAAGCTTAATTTAGCTAACTGTTCCCGCAATCTTAGTGCATCCCAAGCCATGTTTTCGGCAACTGTAAGACCAACCAAGTCGGAATTATTGTCAATTTCCTGTAAGAGCCGCCCAACGTTTTCTAAGCTTAACTTTCCAATTGCAGCCGTGAATTCGTTACGATTAAGACCCGGTTCCGCTGGATAAATTGACCGATAACTGTCAGGAGAAAGAACATCCAGGTCAAAATGAACAGCAATTCTTGTAAAATTATTCTTTTTAATCCAATTACTGATCAATGTTGGATTACGTCTCAATTGTTTGGGCGTTAAACACTGCATGTTATAGTCGTTAACATGACTATCGATATCTCGAAGTGCTTTCTTTACTAATCCCGCAAGTAAAATTTGGCGTTTATCAACGGGATATTTGACATTAAAATCTGAACCTCCCCGTCCCATCAGTGAACTAACAACCATTTCATGCAAATGATGAGATTGCTCGGTAGTAGAAATATCAGGATGTGCGTCTAGCCAGATAATTCCCAAATTTGCACCATATTTGCGCGATAAATAGTTAAATGGTGCAAGACTAACAGCGCAGTCCCCGCCAATTGTGATGACTTTATCTGGTTCTTTTGTATTCAGAATTGCTGAAAAAGCTTGCGTCTGTGCTTGTAAAACCTTCAATGCATCGACACCTTGACTCCGTTGTAGCATATCTTTTTTATTGTCCGTGGCAACTGGAATCTCTATTTCTTCAATATGCTGTGAATCCGGAACAACTAATTCCATTATCTTTGCCCCAAGCATATAATTCGGATTTACCCCACCTTGCCATTCTGGATAAGTCACTTTTAATGTATGTGTCATACCAATTGTCTCCTCACTTGTTCATATCTTGCATTAAGTCTTTAACAATTTGCTGAACTGAACCGCAACTTCTGATGAGGTCAATGCCTGTGTTAACAGAAATAACATCTGTCTCGCACTTTCCTAGCCGCATTCCTGGTAACAAGCCTCCTCTGTTACTTACTGATAGATCATTTTTTTGACCATCATGATGTTGTGCATAATCAGTTGCTAACTTCTTGGTGAACGTATTTATCAACGCACGTTGGTCATGAGAAATCAAAACCATTTCGCTATATTTTCCTCTGAGAATCGCCTGCTTAGCTGCCAATGATGTTGGCGCTTCTTCAGCGACCAAAAATCGTGATCCAACATAAACACCGTCCGCTCCAAGGGCAAGTGCCGCATTGACACCGCGGTGGTCATTAATTCCACCGGCTGCTAAGACTGGAATGTTTAAAGCATCTGCAATCATCGGAATAGCCGTAAAGGTTCCCTGTCCAGATTGAGGTAAAATTCCGCCCTCATCATAGCCAGTTGCAACAAATACATCAGCCCCCAACTTTTCTGCTAATTGTGCATTATAGATTGTTGGAGTTAAAGGACGGGCAATGATAATGCCACTATGGGCTTTAATTTGATCGTAAACTGCTTGATTAGGATCACCAACTACCGCAAAATAATGAAGATTCTCTTCAAAAGCTACTTTCAAAGTTTCATTCATATGAATAGCCGGCTTATCCTCTATGACGATATTAATACCGAATTCATGATCAGTCAGTTGCTTAGCCAATCGTATTTGATGTCTCATTTGATTCATGTGACTTTCCGCCCCATGAATCATCTTAGTTTGACTGGGATTGGGACCAAACACGCCTAATCCGCCCGCATTGGAAACTGCTGCAACTAATTTGGCATCAGTTAACCAATTCATTGGCGCTTGCACCAAAGGATACTTCGTTTTTAAAAGACTTGTTATTGAATTGATAACCATTTTATTTCTCTAACTTGTATCCTAATTCAGTTGCCACTTTCATCTCTTCACACATATACCACATTTCAACAATCTTTCCTTGATTATTGAATTGAAGGATTCCAACTTCATCCCATTCAATCTTTTTCCCAGTTGCTGGCATTCCGGCAAAGTCACCACTGTGCGTAACCGTGTAATGGTATTGAAGGATGACTTTATTTTCTTCAGCAACCACATGCCGCATTTCAACATGTTGTTTTGTTAACGCCGAATGCAATAGCGACCAACCATTCTCAACCCATTCTAAGAAGTTACCATCTTTTGCAGTGGGAAAGCCCGTTGCTTCGTACAGGGCTGCAAATCCTGCACGGTGTGTCACTGTTTGATCTGTAATAATTGATTTCACATATTCAACATCATTATTAGGCAACGCATCTGCCAAAAACTTCACCGCAATATACTTGTTATTCTTCAAATTATCCATTAGAACATTCTCCTATTTACATATCGCTATTTATAGATCTGTATGGTTAAAAATAAAAGAAGAACCATCATAATTCTTCTTCGATTAACTGACTAAGCTCCTGAAAAGCAGACTCATTGCGTCGATAGTATGTCCACTTACCATGGCGTTCAGAAACTAACAATCCTACTTCTTCAAGCATATTTAAATACGAAGAAATCGTTGATTGTGCCAAGCCTGATTGTTGAACAATATCACCAACACAGATTCCGCCAAAGTTCTCTAACTCATATTGCACGGTTTGACAAGAAATAACCTGAATTTCCTTTTCAGGATCTTTTAACCACTGTAAAATCGCAAGACGTGTTTTGTTCGCTAACGCCTTAAATAGCTTTTCATTTAACTTCATGAGTACATTATATCGTCTTTTTTCGATATGTCAATATTTTATCTCGAAAGATAATTTAATTTATTCCCGTGATCATCATGGATTGTGTGGCTTTCTGACTAATCTAGTTGATTCAGAGAATATCTGAATCAACTACAGTTTACGACAACTCAACCATAACGGACGAATTCAGACACGCATTTAAACACTTCCTAAAAGTCATCGTTTTATATGCTGGCTTAAACGATCCTCAATTAAGCAACCGATAAACAAGTCACCACCTTTTCATCAATGATCGACACTCAGACGATCGTTCCTATCATGATTAAGCGGCTAAAAGGATGTTCGTTCGGTGCCACTAGATGCTTTTACCAAAGTATCAAGTTCGCATGCCACTATCGTAATTCAGGATCATGTTTGATAAAAATCAGTAAAACTAACCCTAGAACCGCTATCGATACGAATTGCGTTTATTTCACAACAGCCTAATTGTTTTCGCAAATAAAATCCGACCACACCACAGTAATAATACACTGAAATATGGCCGGTTAAATCGAACAATATCTTGTCGAGTTTCCAGTTTAATGACAAGAATTCTCTTGCCGGATAAGCGGTTTAGTTGTCTGAGTCGCCGTCATGCTGAACACTGGATGATAAACTACTAAAAACTAGGCATGCTAGTCAGTCTCATCCTGAGTGGCATCCGTCCGTTCCAGTTCCTCAGCTTCGTCATTCGGCATGTTCACGACTGTCACGTTGGCTTCTGTATTGCGCACCACGTAGGCCGTGGTCGACCCTAAGAATAGTCGTGAAATCGCGTTGGTTCCAGAACGGCCAATCACGATCAGGTCGATATTTTGTGCTTTAGGCACATCGACCGCAATCGCCACTTTTGGGACCCCCGTCTGCCGAATAATTTCGGCGCGTAGCTGGTGAGCTTCGACACGTTCTTGTGCCTGCTCCAACAACTTCTTACTCTGTGCTTCATCAAAACTCATCATATCTGGGGCCGCACTTGTAAACACATCCGGGCTATAGACGCCAAACCGATTCGTATCAATCACATTGAGTAAGAACAGCTGTGAATCAAATACCTTGGCAAGTTCAATCGCATGTTCTAACGCGAAGTAAGCATTATCCGAACCATCGAGTGGGACTAAAATTCGTTCATACATGATTGAGGACCTCCTGATCAAGTTCAAAGTTTACGACATTTGTTATCATAATCATAACTTGAACGTAATCATTTAGCATTCAATATGCTCATCAATTATCGAAATAAGTGAGGGGCTTTTCGACATTGATCTTCGTCCCATAATATTTCTGCTTGATATATTTCTGGATAGCCGCACGGTGATACAATTTGACCAGTTTGAGATAGCTGGCCCGATGCTTGTTTTTCGCCGCGGTCGCCAAAATATTGACATTATCCTTAGTGCTTTTATTCATACTTTCATGATAAATCGAATCTTGTA
>NZ_JAGYGS010000104.1:0-4393 GCF_018991185.1 Lactiplantibacillus sp. 7.2.4 | reverse complement strand
CTGTAAGGAGGGTAAAATAGAAATTAAATAAAAGTATACTAAATATATTTATTTTTTCCGCCTCATATCATAGATTGCTCTTTCCGAAGCAGTTAATGTTGCTAAATAAGCATTCATTGCAACATCTACAACTTTATACATTGGCATATCTTTAGCGTAACTTAGGTTTTGAATGAGTTCTAATACTGGTGGATCAACCTGTACAGGTTTTCGATCCTTGGCCTTAAAACCTTTTTCGCCATAAGTGATTTTGGCGTCATCATCTATTTTCGTTGGTTCGTTTCTAACATCAATTTTAGGTTTTGAATCGATATTATCTCTATTCAGCAATCCCATCTAATTGTATCTCCTTCCCAGCTGGTAATGTAGTATTAGTCATTGAATCAAAATAATGTGATTCATATCGAAAGTCTTTAACATCTCCAGTTTTTTCAAATGATTCAATTCTCAATTCTAATTCGGTAAACAAATCTGCAAATAAAGCAAACATTTTTCTGTCATTGTAATCGTTTAATGAAAAGCCATTTTCTCCAAATGCTTCAAGTCGGTCGTGATTTTTAACAATAGTGTGAAAAACATTATCTTCACCGTAACGCGCAACAGTTTTTTTGTAATTTAAAAGTTGTGTCTTTTTTCTGGAGGAAAGTAATGCAGGTAATATGCCAGCTACTTGAAACTTTGCTTCGTTTGGGAAGTTATTCAACATGGGTTGTAAATAATTGCTAATGAAATTACTTGTGCCTTCCATTGCCATTCTTTTTACTTCTTGTACAGCAATAATATAATCAGTAACCATTATTATTGCGTCCACTACTGAATCGGTAGACGGAGCTACATCGAAAAAAATGTAATCATACTTTGGACGGATTTCATCGACCATTTTTTTGAAATAAAAATACCGTTCACGTTTGTTTTTAGAATTATCAATTATCGAGTCCACTAATTCGTGTTCGGCAATTGACCCTGCAATTATGTCTAAGTTTTCAGTTAAAGGCATAATTGCATTTTTTAAAGTTCCAGTTTGAGCAGCTTTTACAAATGATTGTGGAAATTGATTTACGTTAAAGGTTCTTTTGATGTTATTAGTAGTATTCGCTTGTAAGTCGACATCGATTAAAAGAACTTTCTGATTGAATAATGATGGCTTACTGGCTACTATCGCTAATAGATCTGTATCTGTTGTTTTACCGACTCCGCCTTTTAAGTTTGTTAATACTACAACACGGCCCTTTTTCAATTTAAGAAACCTCCTAAGTATATTTGATATATTCAGTAATTTAAATATACTAGATATATTCAATATATTAAGAATACTAAATATATTGCGAATTGTCAAAAATATATTTAGTTGATTTGACTTTACTTTTGTTCATTCCTACAGTATCATTAAATATAAAGATAAATAAAAAAAGCGTTGTTTTGAAGGCTATTGGAAGTAACCTTCAAAACAGCAAATCAAGTACCAAGGCTACTTGATCGCCTTTAACGCTCGTCTTTTATAGATGGCTAGCTAGGATGTGAACTACTAAAAGCAGTCAACTCTAGTTGCCTGATAGGAATATTATACTAAACCTATTAGGAATATGCCAGTCGAAAAGTCGAGTTAAACGCATACATAGGTTTAGTTAAAGCAGATTAAGTTACCCCAGTGGGCGGCTTAATCTGCTTTTTGTGTAGTTAAGCCTAGAGGGAGAAGTGCTCCATGTTTGTTGAGACCTGTTAAGCTAATCCCAATTAAAAATTAAATAAACAAAAAAATCCCCGTGGGGTCTAAGCCACGGGAACTCATAGAACTATCAACGAATGAGTTAATTGTACTCGTGCCAGTTATGTTTGGCAAGAATGCAGTTTGATGAATTTGACCGCCCTAAGAGCCAAGTTGGGGTTTAAATACCAAGTAGCCACGTTAACTGGAGCGATTGCTTAAAAATCTAGTGTATGAAAGTTTAATTTTAATACATAAAAATGATGACTAAGAACGCTACGGCGTTCTTTTTTAGTAGGGGGTGAGCAGTATGTCAACGACGAAAACAGCACAACAAGCGATTGATTTGATTTTGCATCAAGGGTTACGGGAAACTAAAGCCCGGCATAGTAACAGTAACGTCTTGAAGTTAGAAAAATCGGTTTCGGGGCAACAAAATAAGCAAGGTGCGATTGCCATGTATCGTAGTAAAGGCCAAATGGCGAAAAGCTGGGGGACGATTTATACCTCCAAAGAAGCAGTCTATGATAACTATACTAACAGCACGCATTGGACGCCCAATGTTTTTAATTATCTTACCTATACAGATGCGACTAAGCATTATGTAAAAGGGGCTAAGGAACAAAATTTAAGTCAGATCAATACGTTAGTGGTTGATGTTGACTACCGTGACGCTGAGGAGCGCCAAGCAAAGTTTGCCGAGGTTTGGGACACGGCGATGTTGGACGTACAGTTTCTTCCAACCTTAATTTTGGCGACTACCAAGGGCTATCATATCTACTACGTCTTTGATAGGCCGGTTTTCGTCCGTCGTCATGCCAATGGTCAATTGCCAGCCGTCAGGGCTGCTAAAGCCATTGCTAAGTCGTTAAAGCAATACTACGCGCAAAAATTGCCGGCGGTTGATGTGACCTGCAACAGCTTTGGTGTTTTCAGAGTTCCGCGGCCGGACAATATTGAATACTTTGAGCCCAAAATGACGGTTGACTTCCAAGCTTTAATGACTTGGAGTATTAATTTTGCGAATGATCAGCACCAAATTAAGCCCCAAACTACTCAACGGTCTTTTTATGCTCGGCGGACTAGTCGCCAGGTTGACCAACCGTGGTTTCAAGCCTTAATTAACCAAACGGACATTGATCAAAACGTGGGCTATGGTCGGCACAATACAATCTTCACGCTGGCCTTAGCTTGTTATTCTTCAAACGTGTTACAAGCCCAGTGTTTTGACATTTTGGACGAGTTTAACAGTAATCTTACCCACCCGCTGGCGACACAGCACGTTCAAAAAGTAATTAATGATGCTTATTCAGGTCAGTTCCATGCGGCCAGTCGTGAATATGTGAATGCGTTGCTAGAAACTTGGGTTCCCGATGCTGACAGGCGAGTTTATTTGCAGCGTTCGCAAACGACCTGGTACAAGTATGCGAAGCCACGTTCAGAACGCGTTAATAGTCATGTCCATGAATGGCAAGCAGATCTTATGGCTTACTTTAACCAAAGAATTTTCCAGGACAATAATTGGTTTACCAAAACGTCTTTACGGCACATTTCCCAAGAATTAAATATTTGCTTAGGTAGTCTAACCAAGGCCCTGAAAGATCTAATTGATCAAGGCTTAGTTTATCGTGAAAAAGGTAGCGGTCGGCAAGCAACGAAGTTTGCGACTCGTAGTAGCTTGTTACAACATGCGATGAGGTTACAACGCCAACAGCGATTAAACTATTGGATAACGGTTGCTCGGTTATTAGAACCCTCAGAAGAATTAGTGGCGCTACAACAATTGAGCCTTGATGCTCGCCAAGATCATCATCGCAATGCCCAATTGAATTTGCTAGATACGGGTTAGAATTTAGTGTTCTAAAATGCCATTACGTATCTATAGTTCTGGACACGGGTTTCTTGGTTGGGGACTGGGCAGGCCTGCTGGGTGTTAACTGGGCTAGATTAGGGTGTTATTTAGTTATTAGTCGTCCCGTCGCCTCCAAACCGTTTAGAACTAACTCCTCACGTGAGACGCATGATCACGATTCAAGCTACTCCGCCTAGGCGGGTTTTAAGCCGGGAATATTCGGCCATTATCAGTTGAGTAGTGTTGCTTGCTTTTGATGAGCAGTAGGTAAGCTAACTGTAAATCGAAAGTGAGGGGTTTGGTTATGACAACGTTTTTTCAGTGGTTAGTGGTACTAGCGTCCGGGTATCAAGTGCCCGAAGCATTGCTTAATAATAATCAGTTAATTGATAAGCTTTTTGGAGGTGGAGAAGGGACTAATACGGCTAGAGTAATAAAGTTTTATTTAGAATGGCATAATGTGTTACACACGGATATTTTAGCGGTTCAGAAGATTATTGGGACGGTCAATGGGTGGATTTTATTAGGCCTGTATCACACGGCGCAAGCTTTAGAGAGTGTGTTTATGGCGGTTTTAAAACTGTTTGGTTTTTTTGCTAATTTTAATGTTGGTGAAATGGGCACCCTTTATAAGACCATCGTGTTATTAGGATTTGCGCTTTTAACGATTGGTTTAGGTTATTTGCTGGTTGAGAATATTTTTCGGGCAAAGACGAAATTACACGAGGTTGTCACTAACCTGGTGGTGGTAATTGCAATCTTAGTAATGTTGCAATTTGGCACTAATTTGTTTAGTCAATTCGCGATGGCTGGTGCCTAAGATATTGTAGGTAATA
>NZ_JAGYGS010000103.1:0-4567 GCF_018991185.1 Lactiplantibacillus sp. 7.2.4 | reverse complement strand
ATCGGAATACGAAGCAACCAACTTTGTCGACAGCCGAATGTAGGTATCCTTCCATTCGTTGGGTATAGTTTTTACGACACTTTCCATTAAGGGAATTGTCCAAATTATTAGTTGAGTACTGTCTGCATCGCTCTTTATCTCAGGGGTACGTAGTTTTAATTTGTCAGCAGTCTGATATATTCTATGCCCACCGCTTCCAGTGTGTTCTCCAAGTTTTGCACGTAAAAACACTGAGAAAATATTTGGATTTCTTGCTTCTGATGTTCCACCTAAAACAAAACGTTCATAACTTATGCGCATTTCGCCTGGATTATAGAATTCAATATAATCATTATAGAGTGAAATCTTAATTTGACTTTCAAAGGCGTAATCCGAATGTACAAGGGTGTTAACAAGTCCTTCACGTATTGCTATTAGTAAAGAATCGCCACTATCTTTTCTTTGAATACCATTCAGCTCAAAAGTATTGTTAATTTGACTTCTAATTTTTTGAAATGTTTGATCAAAAAAACTATAAATATTCTGTGGGTGTCCAGACTCGTTTGAAGTATAAATGCGATCTAAGTAGTCAGTATCGGAGGAATTATGCTTTATAACAAAGTCTAAGAAGAAATATGGAAAGATTTCTTTAATAGAGGTATTCTTCCCAAAAAGTAGAAGTGCGGCCTTAGTTAGATTCCAAGATTTATTTGAACTAGTACGGTCCCTTTTTAAGAGCCCAATTGAATTTAAAAACTGTTCAAAGTTATTTGTCAGTAGGCTGGAATCATCATTAATTTGTGAGAGTAGTACTTGATAGCTCTGTAGACTCGCAATATCGATATCATCCATATCAAAGTTAGGAAGTGCTTCCGAATCTGTAACAGCATCTGACTCTCTTATAAAATAGCGTAATCGCTCACTATTAGCTGTTCTGTCGGACTCGTGATCTCTAATGAATGTCTTTTTTATATTACCCTTTAAGTAAATTGGACGGTCCTTATAATAAGCTTTTGGAACGTGAATCTTTACTATTTCTTTGCCTTCTAACTGTGCAATTTCAATATCCTTATCGGAAACGACAGGTCGAGAGATGAACGTATTATCATTCTGTAAGTTTAAAAAATCGATTTTTAACTGATTACCGTTTGGGCCTAGAATAAAAAGTGTACAAGTTAAATGGAGACTCTGATTTAGTATAATTAAGGAAGTAAATTGGAGGATCAAATAATGACGAAGCACAGTTATGACAAGGAATTTAAGGAACAGGCCGTTCAGTATTACTTAGATAACAAGGATCACATGACCATGAATGAAATAAGTAAGAATCTAGGTATTGGGGCTAGTACATTACATAAATGGATTAAGCTGTTTACTGAGACTGGAGAGTTTGGCCGTGGCTCTGGTAATTTTGCCAGCGATAAGGACAAGGAGATTGCACGACTAAAGCGTCAACTTCGTGACGCTGAAGGAGCGATCGAAGTGTTAAAAAAATCAATCGGGATTCTGAGCAAGTAACTACCGAAAAGGTATACCAAGAAATGGACGTTCAGCACGCTTTGGAATCCCACCCTTCCATCAATGGTATGTGTGATTATGTTGGAATCTCAAGAAGTGGTTACTATCAACGAGAAAAGCGTCATAATCACCAATCACCGCGAAAGCTTCGGAAGAAGTTTATTCAAGGTGAAATTAAAGCAATTTGGCTCAAAAGCCTTTGTATTTACGGTGCCGGCAAAATCACCCAAGAACTTCGCTCAAAAGGATATAAGATCGCTGAACGAACTGTTGGTAAGTATATGCGTGAACTTGGCATTCACGCCGTTTACCTAACCCCTTGGACGACTACCACTCGCAATTCTAAGTTTGATAAACAGCTAATAAATATTTTAGACGAGCAGTTCAATCCATTGCGACCAAACGCCGTTTGGTGCATTGACACCACTTATATTCCAGTTCATGACGGATTCGTTTATTTAACCAGTATTATGGACTTGTACTCCCGACGGATCATTGGTTGGGACTTATCTGAAACGTTGGAGGTATCGAATGTCATCCCACTTATTGAAAAGACTAAGCACAGTCGCCATATTAGCAAGCCATTAATCATGCACAGTGATCGTGGTAGTCAGTTTACGTCTGAAGCTTACAATCAAGTTACAGCTAACATGACATTAAGCTATTTAAAGAAAGCTTATCCTTGGGATAATGCCTGCATTGAGTCGTTTCATGCCTTGATTAAGCGTGAATGGATAAATCGGTTTAAAATCCATTCATACTCCGAAGCTAAACGACTAGTTTTTCAGTACATTGAAACGTTTTACAACACAGTTAGAATTCACAGTCACTGTGGATTCAAATCACCAAAGCAACTTGAAGATGAGTATCAAACTCAAATTCAAAATTTAGTCGTGGCATAGGACAAAAAAGTCTCTATTAAAATTGTCTATTTTATTGACAGGGGACCAGTTTTTAACACCAGAAACAATAAACTCACTATTTTTTTTAGTCTCAGTAATTCCAAGTACTATTACTCCACCATCGGTATTAGCAAAAGCACTAACGGTTTCCCAACAATCTTTTGGTACAGAGCTACTGGCCTGCTTATATTCCAAGTGAGAATTTTCTATTGGTAACTTTTTCATGTTGAGTTTCCTCCATATATGAATTAAATCGTAGATAAATCGGATAGTGAATATGAGATAGAATTGCTATGATATAAGCATTTTAGAAGCATAAGTGTACAATATAATAAACAAATCGTAGATAAATCGTAGATAAATCATTGTACAAAGCGAGTGACGGGAATCGGACCCGCGACTACAGCTTGGAAGGCTGTCGTTTTACCACTAAACTACACTCGCGTTATCACTAGCTGATAGAAGCCAGTGGTTGATAATATTATAGTCCCAAGATTTGTTTCTTCTTAGCATCGAAGTCTGCTTGTGTTATGACGCCATCATCAAGCAGTCCTTTTAAGTTTCTTAATTGATCAGTATCTGTTGAAATAGTAGGTGCTGATGTTGCGGTATTAGTAGCATTGTTATTTTCAGCAATGATATTGTCTAATTCGTGACAGAATCGTAGTAATAGCTGCTTTACGGCATGGTACTCACCACTATCCGTTTTAGTGTCGGTATTTAGTAGAACCGCTTCAACACGATGATCTCCGCTGAAGTATAAGACAACTGAGACTTTCGAAACAGCCGCATAAGCTTTGTTACCTGAAAAAGCGCCAAGCGCTGCACCGGTCGGGCCAGCAATTAAACCACCAGCAATTGCACGAGATAAGCCATGTTTCTTTTCAATGGTAGTACCATTTTCAATTGGATCATAGCTTTCTAAATCGCTGTAGTTGTAAAGTGTAGGTGGAGTATCAACTAAGTGTTCGGTAAATGTTTGCTTAATTAAAAACTGTTGTCGTTTGTTATCCATGTACACTTTGCCAACATGACCATCGCCTTCTTTTTTGAAAGTGATGAGTAATTTTTCATATTCAGTTTTACTATCAAATATAGCTTGCTTGATATTAATCTTTGTGTGAGATTTGTTGTACTTTTCAACGTCTTTAATAGTTAAAGTTTTGGCAACTATATTCGCATCGGCACTATTGTCTAACCCTATTTTTGCTCCGCAAGTATCGCAGGTTTTACCATCTTGTAAGGATGAACTAGATAACCATCCAACTTTTTTTCCACATATTGCGCAATAATGTTTAGAATCAGAGATTGATTCGGATTTTTCCATATGTAGAACTTGATTTTGAGAGTTAGAGACAATTGAATAGATTGGTTCTTTTAAGCCATTCTTAGTATTTTGCTTATAGGTAGCTAATACTTTTTTAGGATCAATTTCGATATTGTTAAGTTGTGCTTGCTTTACGTTATCGATGTCTAATAATTCTGCAACAGCTAAAGATGCCATGCTGGAGTTTAAACCAATTTTTTCTCCGCAAGTATCACAAATATTACCGTTCTTCACTTTAACTCCTGATACAAAGCTAATCTTTTTACCACATACGTCGCAATTTTTTGCCACGATAGATTCCTTCATTCTAATTTATTAGAGAAAACATTAAATTAATTAGCGAACATGTTTGTAATGTAGTCCGTAACTTTGTCCGACCTCATGTAGGTAATCAACCTGAATTCCTAGGTCATCGGCTACTTCGTAATCATTTTCAGCATAACACTTTATCTAACTATGAACGCGTCATTTGCGCTTAACCTCACATTGAAGTTTAGCAACAGTTCTTTTGCTACTACCGTATTAAGCTGAGAACAGGCATGTTAGTAACATTTTTCATTATGCGGCTACCTTGTAGACAACTATACTACACTTGTTGGGTATTTTGATATATGAGCGACTATGGATTCCGAATGTACATGTCAGCGACTAACTGGACTAGTCCCAGCATTATAATTCAGCATCATCCCAGACTGAACATTGAAAATATAAATGTTAAAACTAACGGCATTGCTGCCAACAGACTGGCCACGCATTTGAACACCACGGGCTAACAGTTCGTTGCCCTTGAAACCGGGATAAACCGATTGTTCGATTTTGTCAAAGAAAAAAGGCATCCTCT
>NZ_JAGYGS010000102.1:0-4740 GCF_018991185.1 Lactiplantibacillus sp. 7.2.4 | reverse complement strand
AAAAGAAATTGTTATATACCGGTATTACCACGGCGGCACTGTTTGTGGGGACCCAATTAGGGGTAAACAATGCACAGGCGGATACCACAACGACGGATGATGCCACGGCCAACCAAGCAACTAATACTACTGCGACGCAGGCCAGCACGAAGACTGTCACCAATGAAAAATTAGCAACGGTCAAGCCAACTAGTCAGCAACAATATGATGCCAATGTTCAAACGGCCAAGGGGAATGTTGCGACTTCTAAACAACAGGTCGCCGATGCCCAAGCTAAGGTCACGGCAGCTCAGACACCAGTCACGGCGCAAAGCGAAACCGTTGCGGCTAGTCAGCAACAGTACGATGCAGGCAAGGCTAAGGTGGATGTTGCACAACAAACGGTTGATGCCAATAGTCAATCGGTTGCCACAGCCGAAAAACAACTTGCTGCTAACCAGGCCAAGGTAACCGCCGCTGAAAATAAAATTCCAGCTGACCAACAACAGATTGAAGCTAACAAGACTGCAATTGCAAACCAGCCGGCAACTGAACAACGCGCTCAGACAGCAAAAGCAACTGCCGATACGGCTTTGACGCAAGCAAAAACTGATCAAGCCATGGCACAAACGACCGTTGATAAAGCCAAGCAAGCAACAGCTACTAAACAGGCGGCCGTCGATCAAGCAACTAAGGACCAGCAAGCTGCAACGACCAAGGTCAATCAGGCTAAAACCGCTGTCACCACTGCGCAAACGGCAGTGACTAAGAACGCCCAAGCAATCAGTTCAACTCAGTCAGCAATTCAGAATACGACCAATGAAATTAACGCTAATAATAGTGCCATCAGCGCGGCTCAAGCCAAAGTTGATGCTGCGACGGCAGCGTTAGCCGCAGCCAAGAAGCCATCGACAACGACCGAAAGTCAAAGTCAGTACAGTGCAGCGATGTTTCCACAATCGGATATTACCAGCAGCCAAACGGTGACGCTGGCTTATCCTCAAAATGGCAAGTATGTGCCGAATGTGGATAACATCAACAAGTACATGTTTGAATATATCAACGAATTGCGTGCAATCAATGGTCAACCGGCACTAAAACAGACAACTGCCTTGCAAAATAACGCAATTTCCCGTGCAGCTGCGCAAGTCGATGGCGGCTTGGATCATACGGGCTCGATTTATTCAGAAAACTTGACGCAGATGTATCCGGAATGGTATCTAAGTGACCAGGAAGTTGCGTACGCTGCCATTATGGGCTGGTACGATGAATCTAACAATGTTGAACAGGGCTCATTTGGTCACCGCATTAACCTGATCTATTCGACGGGGAATGCCGGCGTGGCAGCTAACGTAGCTAAACACGTCGCTGCCTTTGAAGTCGACAACGCTGGGATGACCAGTGAAGCCTGGGACAAGTACATTGATTTGTTCGAAAACGCTCATACTTCGGCTGCGACGGGCACGAAATCTTTGCCTGCTGTCACGTTTGACTATGTTCAGACGACGCCGGCTGATCCTAAGAAGATTGCCGCTGCCAATGCCGCATTGAATGCTGCCACGACCAGTTTGACTGGTTTACAAACGACGGGTCGCTCCTTAGCTACCACGCTCGCTAAACAAAACGCCAGCTTACAAACGTTGCAAAATCAAACGAGTAGTTTGAAGGCCACGGTTGCCACTAACCAAGCAGCAGTTGCCGCCGCAATCGCACGCTTAAGTACGGCAAATACGAATCTAGCCCAGGCCCGCGCAGCTTTAGCGCCAGTTCAACAGCAACAAGCCGCTGCGCAACAAAGCTTAACGGCCGCAATCGCTAAGACAGCCGCGGCCCAAACAGCCGACGACACTGCCGCTAAGAATTTAGCAAGTGCCAAGACGCTGGTTGCGGACTTGACTGCTGAAAACACCCGGTTAGCTGCTGAAATCGCCGCCTTACCAGCCCAAATTGAAGCAATGAAAGCTCAAAATAAAGCCGCCGAACAACAAATTGCCATGGCTAAGGCTACGTTGGCGAAGGAACAAGCCCAAGTGGATGCTGCAAAAGCACAATTAGCAGCTGGCAAGGCCTTGTTAGATAGTCAAAAGGCCGATTTAGCACAACTCAACCAAGTATTGGGTGCTGCAAAGGTTGACTTGGCCGTTGCCCAGGGTGATTTGACTGCCACACAAGCTTTCTTGGCTCGGGTCGAAGCGAATAAATATATCGTTACGACGGCTGTTGCCGATGGTGTGACGGAAACTGCTGATCAAGCAACGGCAACAAGCCAGTCAGCACAAACACTTGCCGTCACTGCGAACACGAGTGCTACCGCTACGGCTGACGCAAAGTCTAACGTTACGACGACTGCTTCCGTGAACAGCGCGGCGAAGACGGTTACGAAACCCGCTGCCAAACCAGCAGCTGCTCAAGCGGCGGCTTTGCCACAGACGGATGAGAAACAAGATTCTGGTATGGTAGCCGTTGGTGCACTTGCTGCAGGTCTGGCACTATTAGGTCTGGCCAAGCCACGCAAGCGCGCGTAATTTGTAACTTTAAATATTTATCCCTATCGCAATAAACAAAATAACCTGAGTTCTAAATATCAAATCAATGATATTTGGAGCTCAGGTTATTTTTTGGCTAAATGGGTAAGCACGTTAACGGTCGCTGTCTTTATTTATCCATGGGTGTTCTGTTTTGTTGAAATAAATTTAAGAACTGTAGTAACAATCGGACCTCCTCATCCGTAAAACCGAGTGTACTCATCTTAACCGGTAACTTATCAGAGATTCCAAGTAAATAGTCAGACGACGTGTCGAGAACTGCACAAATTTTGATTAAAACTTCAATGCTAGGGTATGTCTTTCCTTGTTCGTAAGAAGTAATGGCCCATTTTGAAATATCGAGTTGTTGCGCCAATTCAGCCTGGGTTAACTTCTTTGCTTTTCTTAACGATTTTAATTTGTCACCAAAATATTCCATTGTCATCATAGGTTCATTCTATAGAAAATTGTAGTATTTAAAATACAATAGTAGTAATAGATATACCAACATGGGTTTCTTTATGATATTATAAATGCTAGAAAAGGATTTTTAATACTCATTTTTATAGTGTATTTAGTTGATGGAAGACTATTGGAGGAAATTACTATGAAAAAAACACGAATTACGTTGATGTCAACGGCCTTGATTGCTGCGGGCGCAACTGCGATTGGTACTGCAACTACCGCCCAAGCGGATACGACCAATCAGGCAAGCAATAATGCAACAACGGGGCAAGTGCAAACTGCCAAGACTAGCCAAGCAGAACTTGATGGAAACATTAAAAATGCGCAAGCGACTGTGAAGGATGCTAAGGATAAGACGGGGCAAGCACAAACAGCCGCTGATACGGCTAAAACGGCCGCTTCAAAGTCCGCCAATCAAGCAGCGACTGCGCAAACAACAGCGACTAAAGCGCAAACTGCTTTAAGTACTGCCAAGACGAATGAAGTTAAGGCACAACAAGTTGCAGATAGTGCGACTGACGATGCGATTAGCCAAGCACAAGATGCAGTGACTAACCAGCAAGATCAAAATCAGCAATTAACGCAAACGGTTGATACTGCTAAAACGGACGTTGCCAAGGCTGGTGACCGTGTGACTAGTGCCCAAAGTGTGGTCGATCAAACCAATGCTGATGCAACGCAAGCCGATCAAAAGGTTGCTGACGCCCAAGCAAAAGTTGATCATGCACAAGACATTGTCGACGGCAAGTATGCCGCTGCGGCGCAACAAAATTTGGCCAAGGCGCAACAAAATTTAAGTCAAGCGCAAACTAATGCTAACCAGGCTACTGATGCCACAAAGCAGACTAGTCAGGCAGTTAGTGATGCACAGACTAAGGTGGCGACTGCGCAAACGAACCTTGATACGGCTAATCAGGCTCAAAATGACGCGCAAAAGAATGTCGATATTGCGCAACAGGCACAAAGTAATGCGCAACAAGCTTTAGATAGTGCTCAAAGTCAAGGACAAGAAAATTCCAATCAAATCCACTTGAGTCAAGATTATATTAAGGCTTTACGATCCTACAATGATAATCAGAGTGATGCCAATAAGCAGGCATTAATCAAGGCTGGTAAGGCTGTTGAGGAGTCTTTACATTATCAATCAAATTCTGCTGATCAAGCAATTAAAATTAATAGTTTCGATGATTTTACCCCTGAAGTGATGCAACGATTGTCTGAATATGCAGCTCAATTAATTAATTCGATGCGTGATGAATTTGGCGATTCTGATTGGATTGATGGCTACGGACAAAAATTTACAGGACACGGTCACGTAAATGTAACCGCTGGCGGAATCAAATTTGCGATTGATATTGCCAAACAATATGATATCGATAACTGGAACAATGAGAACGGTCATGATGTATCTGCCATCAATAAGGCGGCCGCTGAAAATGGACTAATTTCACATACAAAGATGAATATGTTCGAAGACTTGGCCACCTCAGGTGATGTGCATGAAGGTTCATGGAATTTGACATTGGATGATTTTATGGAGCGGGTGTATGAATCTTTGAGGGGCTTCATGTTCAACGACGTAGAATGGGGGCATGCCAATAATATTCTGGGGGATACCAGTGGTGGTAAAGACCAATCCTTTGGTTTGTCATTTAGCAAGTCTACATTGACAGATTATGAAGGGATTCCTGGAACAACACGTATAATCTATTCACACTTTGTATTTGTTCCTCAACGTTCTGACTACTTTGAAGATGCGTCTAAATTTGAT
>NZ_JAGYGS010000101.1:0-5313 GCF_018991185.1 Lactiplantibacillus sp. 7.2.4 | reverse complement strand
TAGATTCTCCCAGCTTCGATATTTCAGATGAAATTAATTCTATCTTTTTGCTTGACTATGTGTTACGAAAATCGTTTTATTTAAAGCAAGGAGAAATTGCAAATGGCTCTCGCAAGGCTAAACGAATACACGTCGACACATTTTTGAATATGCCTATCGTCGTGCCTTATCTGAAAGAGCAAGATAGAATTGGTTCAATATTAACAGCTAGCACAAACCTTATCGCTGCCAATGAGCAAGACCAAAAACAAACGTTCAAAATAACAAAGAATATCAGCTCACTAATGCTAATGATTATCTAATTGGAACGATTAATATTAGATAATGCTTGCAGCCGAAACTAATTCGATTTATTTGTTAAAGGAACAAGTTGAATGCTGAATGTACCGGTGTAAAAAGAAATAGCTGATAATTATCCCTACTTTAACAGAAGATGTGCATAATTATGGAAGACAGAAATAATTCTAATTATTCAGGGACGAGAATCGTGAAATTATTGAAAGATACTTCCAGATAGGAATCCCACCTTCCCGCTAATCCACAACAATCTCCCGCATCCCACAAAACGCAACATCCTGCTGGTCACCAAACTGCCGCATGACCTCGCCGTGTGTCACGCAAGCGATACAATCATATGTTTGAGCGTACTTGCTCAGAGTTGTGAGCACTCGCGACTTAACTTCAGCGGCTGTCTCATAGTGCAGAGGACTGTCTGCAACTCGTCGGCCAGCATGTTGTCGATAAAGCTGATAGGCCACGCTGGCTTGTTCGTCAGTGTCAGTGCGTAAACCGGTGTTATCAGGTTGCCACTCGCGTAGTCCGAGCTCAACTTTTAATGGAATATCGTTAAACCGCACGATTTCTAGTGCCGTCTGCAAGGCTCGGGTATAGGGTGAGGCAAGTATTAATTGGACATGTTCGAATAGCGGCTGCTGGGCCAGTTTCTGCGCGATTGTGACACCATTCTCAGTCAAACCACCGAGTTCGCGGCCGAATCCTTGTAGACCTGCGTCGGTGGCTTGTTGATAGGTTGGTTCTGAGTGGCGAATAAGATAGACTTTCATGGAAAAGACCTCGATTACGTTAGATTTGATTCCATTATACTTGCTAACTAAGGAGGTCGTCTGAAAAGCTTCGGCTAAATTTAACATTTGGATTGATTGCCTGGAACTATATCTTAAATATGAATATAATGTCACCTAACTGAGGTTCAGAATTCTCGGAAGCTATCTCATTTCATGCGTGTATAAGTGTGGCGCCATGTACAGAAGTCTTGCCTGGACGGTAATAGGGGAGCGGCTAGACAACAACGTCATTGCTTGCCCGATGAGACGCCGTAAGTTTTTCATTTTCAGCTGGTAATTCCAATCACCTACGCGGTATGATAAAACCGAAAGACGACGGGGGAGATGGGCGGATGCAGACGACTTTAATCATTATTCGGGGCAATTCAGGCAGCGGTAAAACGACACTCGCACGAGCATTGCAGGCGCAGCTAGGGCACCATACGTTATTAGTGTCTCAGGATGTTGTTCGCCGAGACATGTTGATGAGTCGGGACTATCCTGGAAACCTGGCAATTGATTTGATTCAGAAAATTGCACGGTATGGCCTCGGAAAAGTTCCGGTCGTGATTGTGGAAGGTATTTTAGCCCGTGAACGATATGGTGCAATGTTAGCGCAGCTCAGCCAAGCGTTTCCCCAAGTGCTGACATACTACTTCGATGCCAGCTTTGAAACCACACTGAAACGGCATCAAAGTCGGCAGGGTGATTTTGGCCCCGCTGAAATGCAGCAGTGGTGGTTGCCAGATGATCAGCTCGGCGTACCAAACGAACGAATATTTACCGCGGAGCAGGACTTGGCGGCTGAAGTGCAACAAGTTTTATCGGAGCTACATCATGTTGGTGGAATGATATCGGATTGAGCGATAAAACGACAAGCGCGCTGAATTAAATGCTAAACAAGCGATTGTGTTTCGATGACTATTATATTAAGACCAAAGATTCCATCAAAAAGCGAACCCAGCAATTTTCCAAACGGAAAGTGCCGGGACCGCTTTTTATTTAAATCACCTCTCACATCCATGGCCGTTATCGAACATTGACGCCTCACAAAATCGTGATATAATGTCGAAAATTAGCCCAAAATATATGTTTATTTGGTATATAATCGCACATTACAAGGGATTTTCCATATAATTATATGTTCTAGAATCACATAGAGCATTGTATTTTTTATTTTCCAATCTGAATACCTACAATTCTCCTCAACACTAAAAATCAATCGCCGGGCTAAAGTTCTGACAGGCTTGGTCAACCAAATAGGCGATTGGTTTTGCCAGAACGTGGCTCGGCAAGTAGGCGACGCTGAAATCAAGACTCAGCTCGCTGGTCGGCAGTTTAAAGGCGTTAATAGGATACTGAGTAGGTTCAGCTGCCATTTTCGCCAGCATTTCAGTTGCAAGGACGATGCTGCCGAGTCCCTGGAGGGTTAAGCTAAGTGCAAAACGCGAATCGTTGACTTCAATCAGTGGAATGGTCTGTACACCTTTATCTGCGAAATAATGATCGACGAGTTCTTGAAAACGAGCTTCACCGACCGTTCGAATGACTGGTTCACCATTCATACTGGTTAATGTCGTGGACGTAAAGGGACGCCAAAATTGATTGGGCTGATATAACCGAGCCGTTTGAGGAATAACCAGCGAAAGTGAGATAGTTTGTAGTGGAACCGTTTTGATATGTTCCTGGTGAATCGTTTTGCCAATGAAGAAGTCTAGTTGATGACTGGCTAGTAGCGCTTCCGCTTTTGAGGTCGTGATTTCTAAAATCTTAGTTCGGGTATTTGGAAAATGGCGATAAAAATCAGGTAGCGTCTGGCTAAATCAGGTGTCAGCCATTGGTGGCGTAATCCCGATGGTCATACTCTGATATTTGTTTTGACTGATTTCTCTGAGTTCGGTGTTCATCATCTGATGTAGGCGGGCGTCGCTTTGTAAATAGGATAGTAATCGTTCGCCCGCGTAAGTTAGTTCCAGTGGACGGTGTTCACGATCGATGAGGTTCGTGCCAAAATGTAGCTCAGCGCTTTTGATGGTCCGACTAATATAAGGCTGACTAACAAATAAACTTTGTGCAGCTTTCGTCATACTAGCGTGTTGCTGAATGGCTTCTAAAAAAGTTAATAACTTGTTATCCAAAAAATCGCCACCTTTTATAAGTATTACTGTTAAATTAAAGTATAACCCATAACTGATTTGTAATGATAAAAAATCAGATTGTTATTTTTCTCGAAATGAAAGCGGTTATATAATACAGGTGTAGACAAAAAAGACTACTACTTGTGATTTAAATAACAGGTTAGATTAATCATCATTGGATTCAGAAAGGATGGTCAATGTGCTCAAAAAAGTAGATCAAGTTAACTGGGATTATCAGTATGACACGGTGGTTATTGGGTTTGGTGGTGCTGGCGCAACTGCTGCCCGGTTCGCCGCGGACGCAAAAGCGAAGGTCTTATTAGCCGATGCCGCACCGAATGGACATGAAGGTGGTAATACGCGTTACTCCGCACAACTGCTAGGGACGGTTGATAGTTTTGATGAAGGCAAGAAATATTATCAGAATTTGACGGCACCGATGCAACTTGATGAAGAAATGGTCGACACTTTCGTTGAGGGTATGGCGAATATGCGTGATTATGTTCAAAAATATCTTGATGTTGATCCAGTTAGTGTTAAGAATGATTTTACGCCAGCTGATACGCCCATTTCATTAGACAGTGCTGTCCACGAATTTCCAGAGTATGCGGGTGTGGAATCCTATGACTTCACTACTGTTCATCATGGCATCTTTGATGCTGCGTTGTGGAAAATTTTACGGCAAAAAGTCATTGATCGCCAACAGCAGATCGACGTATGGTTGAGCTCGCCAGCTCAGCATTTGATTCAAGACCCGACGACCAAAACAATTATTGGTGTCCAAATTGAGCGCCATCATGGTTTGGTTAACGTTCGCGCACTAAATGGGGTGGTCCTCGCCTGTGGTGGGTTTGAAAATGATCCGCAAGCTGTTCAGGATTATCTGGGGGCGGAACATTTAGCCCCGCTTGGAACGATGTTTAACAAGGGTGCCGGTGTCAAAATGGCCCAAGAAGTCGGTGCTGACTTATGGCACATGCAAAACTACGAATCACTTGGCTTCTTGCATGGGTTATCAGTCGCTGTGCCTAAAGGTCAACGGGGCCGGTTGATCTTAGGATGGCCTGAAGTGAACCATGGTAGCGTGGTCACAGTTGCGGATGACGGTAGCCGTTACTTTGATGAGAGTGAACCAAACCGCCATGGTCACATTTATGATCACGGTATGTGGCGAGTTCCTCGGACAAATGTCCATCCATACCTAGTCTTTGATGAAACTCAGTATCAGCAGATGACGGCCAGCCAGCACAATCCAATTGACAATCTGTCTGACTTAGTCGTAAAAGCGGCCAATCTAAAGGATTTAGCACGGATTATGGAAGCTGATAGCGAGATTTTGTCTAAGACGATTCGTGATTTTAATTATTTTGTTGAAAGCGGCACGGACTATGCGTTTAACCGGAAGATTGACACGATGCGAGCATTTGATGATGGTCCGTATTATGCGCTCAAACTAACCAATAATGTTCTCAATACTCAGGGCGGTCCTCGACGCAATCAACGTGCCGAAATTTTGGACACAAATGCGCAGCCGATTCCCCACTTGTATGGTGCCGGTGAACTTGGTGGCATCTGCGCCAATCAATATCAAGGCGGCGGCAATTTAGCTGAATGCTTGATTTTTGGTAAAATTGCTGGCGAAAATGCGGCAAAACCTAAGTATGAACAGCAGCAATCCGCCGATGAAGACGCAGACAATCAGCCAGATGCCAATACAGGTGCTTCAGCGCAACAAACGAGTACTAATGATTTAGTTACTGAATCGACACCGGAAATTCCAGTTGGCGAGAATCAGTATTTAGGGCGTTCAGATGATGGTATCGGTGGTCAGGTGGTTGTCCGAATTACCTATGCAGACGAGCAGCTGACTAATGTGGAAGTAGTTGAGCAACATGAAACTGGTGAAGTTGGCGGTCGCGCGATTGCTGAGTTGCCAGCAAAGATGGTTGCTGCTAATACTTACGACGTTGACGCAATCTCTGGTGCATCCGTTTCCAGCCAAGCCATCAAATCAGCGGTCAAGGACGCGCTAGCTCACGCCCAACAAACCGTTGCTAACGACTAATTCAGGACGTAATTTTGTCCGCCAAACGAATAAGCGCTTTTAGTTT
>NZ_JAGYGS010000100.1:0-5835 GCF_018991185.1 Lactiplantibacillus sp. 7.2.4 | reverse complement strand
GACTGCCGACTGTGTAAACAGTCCTATTGTTTCAAGGAGAGGTGAAATTGATGGAAATACAAAAAAAGCCACTCAAACCAGCACGCGGGTTAAACGGTGAACATGGTCAAGTGTGGGAAGCCTATATCTTTTTGGCACCAGAATTTGTGATTGCCGCAGTCTTCTTTATTGCTGCCATTGTCTTTGCGCTCTACATGTCGTTTAACCACGTCAATATGATTTCTCAACAATTTGAGTTTACTGGGTTTAAGAACTATATCGATGTGTTTCAAGACAACGTCGCGATGACTGCCTTAAAAAATACGGCGTTGTTCTCAGTGATCGTGGTGCCAATCCAAACAATCATTGCTTTACTAATTGCATATGCGTTGAGTACCCGTGGCATTAAAGGGAAAAAGCTTTTCCGGTTAGTTTATTTCTTGCCGACATTAACTTCCAGTGCCGCTTTAACGTTGATCTTCATGTTTATCTTCAATATCACTGGACCACTGAATAATTTCTTGATTTCGATGGGACTATATCAACACCCGATCAACTTCCTGCAAAATCCAGCGTATGCATTAAAAGTTATTATGGTCATGAATATCTGGTCGACGGTGCCGAATTATATGACAGTTTACTTAGCGTCATTGGTAGACCTGCCAGAATCATTCTATGAAGCTGCAGAGATTGATGGCGCTTCAGCTTGGCAAAAATTACGCTACATCACCATTCCCTATCTACGGCCAATTACGACTTACGTTTTATTGACAGGGATTATTGGGACTTTCCAAATGTTTGACCAAGCCTATATCTTTTCTAACGGATCTGGTGGGCCTGATAATTCAACATTGACGATTGCGTTGATGGTTTATCAATATGCATTTGGCTCTATGAATACCATGGGATATGCGTGTGCGTTAGCTATTGTACTGACAATCATTATTTTCATTGTCTCACGCTTAACTGAAAAGCTAAACGGCAGTAATGGATTGCGGTAAGGGGGCATTTAACAATGAAAGAAAAATCTAAAGTTTTAAAGATTATTTTATACGTCGTTCTAATTGCCTACGCGATTCTAACGTTATATCCATTTCTGTGGGCGTTAGCAGCCTCGTTTAAGCCGTTAAAGGAGATCGTGAGCGGTAATCCAGGATTATTTCCGAAGCACTTTACACTAGCTAATTATCAATATATTACCGGGACATCGTCACTATTCACGAAATGGTTTATGAATTCTGTGATTGTTTCCGTGATTGGGACCATCGTCAACTTATTCTTAAACACCATGGCGGGCTATGCACTAGCACGTTTGAACTTTCCTGGTCGTCAAAAAATCTACTATGCATTTTTAGCTTTAATGATGGTGCCAGCGCAAGTCTTATTGATTCCAAACTATCTTATTCTGATGAACTTAGGTATGCTAGATACGTTTAGTTCACTGATTCTTCCGGCTGCAATTAACATTGGTAATATTTTTATGATGCGTCAGTTCTTCCTGTCATTCCCAATGGATGTTGAAGAAGCCGCTCAAATCGATGGTCTAGGGCGAATTGCCACATTCTTTAGAATTGTCATGCCATTAGCCCGGCCATCTATTGCGACGCAAGCCATCTTTGTCTTCATGGGGTTCTGGAATAACTTCATGCAACCAATGCTATATATTTCGACGCCTAAGAAATACACGTTGACATTAGGCCTTCAGACTTTTACGAGTCAGGCCACCGGAGTTCGTTGGGATCATACAATGGCTGCAAGCATTATTTCGATTGTGCCAATCATTATATTGTATATTATCTTTAACGGATACTTCTTACAAGGAGTACGAATGGACGGTGAAAAGTAGCCGGTTAACAATAATATAAGAAGGTGTCGTTTTGAAAAAAGTAACGATTAAGGATGTAGCTAAAAAAGCGGGCGTTTCAATTGGAACGGTGTCGCGAGTGTTTAATGATTATTCGGATATTAGTGAGGAGACGCGCAAGCACGTTTTCTTGGTAGCGAACCAGTTGGGGTATTCACCGAATTTAGCTGCACGCACACTCTCCTCAAAACGACAGAAGAAGATTGCGCTAGTCTTTAGTGGATTAGTTTATATGCCTAAGTACACCTTTCCGATGTCAATTTTGAATGGTGTATTAGATTATGCGGATTCACAAAATTTAGAATTTGCATTTTATGCAATTACAACACAAAAACAAAAGGAAAAAACTTATGAGCAGTTTTGTAGTGAACATGATTTGACGTGCGTTATTTTACAAGGGTTGCATGAAAGCGATCCGTATATTGAGCAGTTGAAGACGACCCGTGTGCCAACCGTATTGATTGATATGGCCGTTCATAGCAACCCTAATGTTTGTTCTGTGACGACCGATAATGTGTCGGCGGCAACTGATGCAGTCAATTTGTTAATTAAAAGCGGCTGTAAGAACATTGATTTTATGAATGGGACATATGATGCGACTGTTAGTGTTTTACGTGAACGCGGGTATAAGAAAGCGCTAACAGATGCAGGATTGCCCATTAATTCAGGTCGAATTCAGTATGCTAACTATGATGAACAAATTGCGAATTTGATGGCTAAGCAGGTTTTGACAAATGATCCGAACATCGACGGGTTCTTTTGTGCTAGTGATATTATGGCACTTGGCGTACTCCAGGCGCTCAAAGATATGGGCAAGAAAGTACCGGAAGATGTGGCGGTCATTGGTTTTGATGGCTTAGAGTTGGGTGCCTATGTCTCACCATCGCTATCTACAATTGTCCAACAACCCTATGAATTTGGACAAGAAGCTGGTCGGTTAGCACAGCAGTTTCTGGATGGTCAGAAGCCAAATTCAACAATTGAGCGTCATGTTCCCTATAAGCTAGTTCGCAGAGAATCGACTAGAAAACCGCAGTAAGTTTTGATCCTTGAAAAGGTGATTCAAAATGGTGAAAATTAATTTAGAGCATATCTATAAAAAGTACCCGGGTAATGATGATTATTCTGTGACGGATTTCAATATGGAGATGCAGGATAAAGAGTTTGTCGTGTTTGTTGGGCCTTCAGGTTGTGGTAAATCAACGACATTGCGGATGGTCGCAGGACTGGAAACAATCAGCAAAGGCAAGTTGTATATGGATGGACAAGTGGTTAATAAAGTCCAACCTAAGGATCGCGATATTGCTATGGTTTTTCAAAATTATGCGTTGTATCCGAACATGACTGTTGCGGATAACATGGGCTTTGGATTGAAAATCCGTAAAGTGCATCATGATGAAATCAAGAAGCGGGTTGCGGATGCAGCAGAAATTCTTGGACTCAGCGACTACTTAACACGGAAGCCAGGGGCATTATCTGGTGGTCAACGGCAACGGGTTGCATTAGGACGGGCAATTGTCCGTGATGCAAGTTTGTTCTTGTTAGATGAACCGCTATCTAACTTGGATGCCAAGCTGCGGGTCGATATGCGCACACAAATCGCACAACTGCATCAACGTTTGCAAACAAACATGATTTATGTGACCCACGATCAGGTGGAAGCGATGACGATGGCTGACCGAATTGTCATTATGAATGATGGTAAGGTTCAACAAATTGGCACGCCGGATGAATTGTATAATAAACCGACTAATCAGTTCGTCGCTGGCTTTATTGGATCGCCTTCGATGAATTTCTTCAAAGTACATTTGCATGATAATCGTATCTCAAATGGCAAAGGACTAGATATTGAAGTCCCAGAAGGTCGGCTCAAGGTTTTGCGCGAACAAGGGTATCAAGATAAAGATGTCATGTTGGGGATGCGTCCAGAAGATATTCATACTGAACAGATTGCACTACAAACCTTCCCAAGTGCGATTGTGAATGCTCAAGTCGTTGTTTCAGAGTTCTTGGGTACCGATTCTAACCTGTACTCAAAGACGGGTGATACCGAATTTGTCGCCCAAGTTAATGCTCGTGATTTTCATAAGCCAGGCGAAAATGTGCAAATGGCCTTTGAAATGAGTAAAGCTCATTTCTTTGATAATGATAATGGCTTAACGATTGAATGATTGGCTATTAGTTTAGATAAAAATAAGAGGACCTTGCTAGCACGTTTGTTGCCGTGCCAGTAAGGTCCTCTGCGATTAATCCGATTAAATCTTCTGTTCCACATCCTCAATCGTCACAACCAAAGTAGCCCGAATCCAGTCGAACTTAGCGTGCATCTGATCAAAGTAAGCGCCGCTAGTCTCAAACTTACCGGTGCCGTGAATATGGAAGCCGCAGCCAGTTCCGGTCGTGCCTGGCACCTTATAACTACCAACGGCGATGGTCAGGTGGTTATCCTTCGCGAAGTCGGCTTCAATTGAGTGCATACCAGCTGATGGGATCAATAGGGTATGGTCGTCGACTAGTTGCATGTAATGACTCCACGTATTAACGACGTGGGCTGGCTGACCGTTGACGGAAACGATGGTTGCGGGGGTGGTGTCTTTGATTACTTCAAGAAATTTAGGGTCCATAATGAGTCTCCTTTAATATTATATCACTATAATATATTCTAGTTCATATATTAATTTTATCAAGCAAGACGGTTCAAAAGTGAGCAGAAATGTTGCCTTGTGAACGTCAACGACGCTAGTAAAAAAGGCAGTTGCTTTTTACTAATGAAAGCGGTAACTTTAGCTAGGAGTGATGATGAAGGGGTGTTTAAAATGTATCAGGCAAGTCAGACGCGTTATGATCAGATGCAATACAATCGAGTGGGGCAGAGTGGCTTAAAACTATCTGCAATCGGACTCGGATTATGGAATAACTTTGGTAGTGTTGATCCAATTGCCAATCAAAAGGCGATCATCCATCAAGCCTTTGATCTGGGGATTACTTATTATGATTTGGCCAATAACTATGGCCCGGAACCAGGGAGTGCGGAGACCAACTTTGGTCAAATTATGAAGACCGACATGCGGCCGTACCGGGATGAGATGGTGATCGCCAGTAAAGCGGGCTATGTCATGTGGCCGGGACCATACGGCAATTGGGGGTCACGCAAGAGTATCATTGCCAGTGCTGACCAGAGCCTACAACGCACGGGACTAGACTATTTTGATATCTTCTACAGCCATCGTCCCGATCCTGAAACGCCGATGGCCGAGACCGCAGCGGCCCTCGACCAATTAGTTCGTCAGGGCAAGACACTCTACGTTGGGATTTCCAACTATAATGGGGAACAGACAGCGGCGATGACCAAGTTATTTGAGCAACTCGGAACGCCGTATATTATTCATCAGCCGCGCTATAACATGTTCAATCGTCAAGCGGAACAAGATTTGTTCCCAGTACTGGAGAAGACACACAAAGCGGCGGTGGGGTTCAGCTCGCTATCGCAAGGTCTGTTAACAGATAAATACCTGCATGGTATCGCGGCGAACTCCAGGGCGAATAAGGCCACGATTCCATTCCTCAGTCCCGTCCAAGTTGAACAGACCCTTACGACCGTTAAACGGCTCAATGAGGTCGCTCAACAGCGGGGACAGAGCCTGGCACAGATGGCCTTAGCGTGGAACTTACGTGAACCTGCCTTGGCTAGTGTGTTGATTGGTGCCAGTCGGCCACAACAGGTTGTCGATAATGTGGCGGCGTTGGACCAACTAGCATTTAGTGAAGCTGAATTAGCGAAGATTGATCAAATTTTGGCTGAACAACCAACCATTGATTGGTCAGCAGGACGAAAGTAACGTTATATAGCGAATATCAAAACGCTATGACAGTTAGTTAAAATGCAAAAACAAAGAAAGGGTCGCATCCGAAGATGCGGCCCTTTCTGTACCTAATAGTTAAGATTATCTTAGCATAGTTTGTCGGCTTTGCAATGGTGAAGTTCTTTTACT
>NZ_JAGYGS010000010.1:0-88600 GCF_018991185.1 Lactiplantibacillus sp. 7.2.4 | reverse complement strand
AATGAAAAACTTCGAAATCAGCTTTTTTAGTGGACATTCAATCTAAATATAGTCGCCGTAAATCGTTAATATCGGCGACGGAGAGACCTAACACTTGTCGCAAGTAGCCGAGGCCGTCGCCGTACAAATCATCAAAGACTCGAAAGACCATCTTCATATTGTCGGCTTCAACGGCCATGGCGACGTTAAATTGGCTCGCTAGGTCGCCCTTGTTGGCCTTGGTAATAATCGTCGCGGTATCCATACTATCCGCGGCCATAAAGACGGCGTTCGTCAGGAGATAGTCTTGCATGATCGTCTCGCGGGGGACGTCTAAAGCCGTCATTATAAGGGCGCCGGCCACTCCAGTCCGGTCTTTGCCCGCAGCACAGTGAAAGAGTACGGATTGGTCCGGCTGGTCATTAGCGAGTAGCGTGGCGAACAAGTTTTGCCAGACTTTCACCGCGTGTGAATCTGTGACCATCTGCGCATAAGTTTGCGCGTTAAATGAGTCATCGATGACCATCCGCTTGATCAGGCGTTTCAGTCGGCGGTCAAAACGGCGATTGTCTGTAAACGGGTAGACGGAAGTATTGATGTATTTCGTCTTACGAGGATACCGGTCTGGCGACATTTCGGCCTCGTTAGCTTGCCGCAGATCGATATCGTAACGCAGCCCGTAGTCGTCCAAATAAGCCAGATCATGGTCAGTCAGCAATGACATCCCCCCACAGCGGAGGAGCTTCTGCCACTTGATCGTTTGGCCAGCGGTCGTCTCATACCCGCCTAGTTCGCGAAAATTGATGCCGTGTTCTAATCGCAAGACCCGATTGTGTTCCATATTGATTACCTCGATTAGTATTTTGAAGTATTGCGCTTGTTATTATCCTGCGTTAATGATGATTGAAACGTACCAGAGTCTTAAGCTGAAAAGTGGCCAGCTTAGAACCGCTGGAAACGGTGCGAGTTACTGGAAACTTGCAGTGGTAGTTGCGTCCCACACCGGCTTCCAGGCAGCCCCGGAGGTCGGACTAGGACGCGTGTCGGCTGACGAACAGGACGCCAACTTGGCACGTATTAATCACGATGCATGCCAAATTAACGAGCGCAATACACATGATTTAGCTTTATTATAACCGCTTTCATCCGCGGTGTCAGTTAGCAACTGATCAGGTGGTGGGGCAATCGATCGTGCTGCAATGAAAAGACTAGGGTTAGTTTGGAAAATTCACAACTAAATGATGGTTAGAATAAATTATTTTAGTACTAAAATCCTGATTTAGCGGGATTATTCCAGTTTGTTAATGAAAGGACACTATGAAAATAATGAGAAAATAGCTTGAAATCACTTGCTTGACCGCCTATGATTGCGACACGTATTTTATTTAGCACCAACTGGTTTTGCACTAACGAAGGATTATCGGACAAAAGGGATGGGGACTTTTATGAAAGCAAAAAAGGGTTGGTTAGCAGCGACCTTCTTTGCTGGGACACTATTGCTAGCAGGGTGTGGTAGCTCTAAGGCGAGTGACCAGAAGCAGGATGCAACTAACCATTATAATTATGTGTATGTGTTAGACCCGGATAATTTTGATTATACCGCTTCATCTAAGCAGAACAACTCGGATGTGGTCTCGAACTTCGAGGATGGGCTGCTAGAACGAGATCCATACGGGAAGTTAACGGGGGACTTAGCGAAATCGTGGTCGGTCAGCAAAGACGGTAAGACCTACACGTATCACTTGCGTAAGGGCGTCAAATGGGTCGACAGTGAAGGCAATCAACACGGGACCGTCAGAGCACAGGATTTTGTGACGGGACTTAAACACGCGGTCGCGGCCAAATCCGAACAGTTATACGTGGTTCAGAATAGTATCAAGGGGTTGAACGCGTATGTGACGGGTAAGAGTAAGGACTTTTCGACGGTCGGTGTCAAGGCGTTGAACGATGATACGGTGCAATACAAGCTGAACAAGCCTGAAACGTACTGGAATTCCAAGTTGACGTACGGCGTGATGTACCCAGTCAACGCACAATTCTTGAAGCAAAAGGGATCCGATTTTGGCAAAGTGTCTGCGGACAGCATTTTGTATAACGGGCCATACGTCTTGGCTAACTTCACTTCGAAATCAGTCTTGAAGTACAAGGCTAATCCTAATTACTGGGATAAATCACATGTCTACTTGAAGACCATCACGCTGACCTATGACGATGGGAGTAATCCAGATGGACTCTATAAGTCGTTTGAAAAGGGCAATTACAGCTTTGCGCGGGTCTATCCAGGTTCCGCCGGCTACAAGACGGTCTTGAAGCAGAATAAGAAAAATATTATCTGGACGAGTCAAGATTCAAGCATCTTTAATTTCACCTTTAACCTGAATCGGCAGTCTTATAACTACACTTCCAAGAAGACGGAACAGCAAAAGCTGGATACCCGGAAGGCGATTTTGAATCAGAATTTCCGGTTAGCCATTCAATTTGCCTTTAATAAAGCCGATTATAACGCCCAAGTTAACGGAAAAGTCGGCGCGGATAAAGGGCTACGTAACGAAATCACGCCACCATCCTTTGTTTCGATCAATGGCAAGGATTACGGCACGCAACTGCAAGCAGACGTCGCGAATACGGACTTTAGCGATATTAAGTTGGCAGATGGTCAGGACGGCACGTACCAACCAGCTAAAGCGAAGAAGTATCTGGCAAAGGCGCTGGCTGAATTGAAGTCGCAAGGGGTCAGTGGTCCAATCCACCTCGACTTACCGGTGGATGAAAAGGCGTCCTTGAATTTGAATCAAGCCAAGTCATTCAAGAAGTCCGTCGAGAGCACGTTGGGTAAGCAAAATGTGGTCATTGATCTACAGCTTCTGAGTGACGATAAGTTCAATGCTGTGACCTTTAACGCGACAACGGGTAAGACGGATGACTTTGACCTCAGCAATGCGTCTGGTTGGACACCAGATTACGATGATCCATCAACGTATCTGGAAATCTACAATCCAACTTCCGGGGCAGAATTGTTCACCTGGGGCTTGGATCCAACGGCGAAAGCAGATTCTTCAGCTTCCAATGCCGCCGCAATCAAGGCAGTTGGGCTTGACGAATACGGTAAGTTATTAGACAAAGCTGAAGCCATTAATACTGATCCGGCCGCGCGCTATAAGGCGTTTGCAAAAGCCGAAGCTTGGTTACTAAACAGCGGGATCACGATTCCAGTCAATTCTGGTGGTGCCGGTGCCATCGTCAGTCGCGTTGCACCGCTCAGTGGACCATACGCACCATCCGGGATTGGTGATGGTCGTTACAAGTTCTTAAAGGTTCAAAAGAAGCCAGTCACCACAGCTGAAGCCAAAAAAGCGAAGGCTGAATGGCTTGCAAAGCGTAAACAAATTGCGCAGGAGGCCGCGACGAATTAAGTCGGCACTTGCACGGCGGGAAGAGGGCTAGCAATGGACTAGCCTTTTTTCTGTATCTAATAGTTACGAGCTGTTTCGACGATTCACAAGGAAGTGATAATAGTGAAGAAATACTTGTTTTTTCGCGTGCTACGGTCGCTGCTGAGTATCTTCTTGGTGACGACGCTGACCTATATCATGATTTATTCACTCGTCCCGCGCCGTGATATTTTTAAAGCCGACCCGATGATCAGCAAGCTGAGCACTAGCCCTGACCAGCTCGTCGATTATAAGAATACGGCCTACGACAAGATGAATTATATCGATTATCTGGATACTAAGTCACTGCTCAATCAAGCCAGTCGTCCGGGGCAAACGGTGACCGCCGCCCATACAGCCATCAATACTGAGCGGCTGCGTCAGTGGGCCAGCCAGCACCGCTATACGCTCCATCGGTATCCGCAGAGTGGCAGCTATTATGCCACCCGCGAGTTACCGCTGTGGCAACGGGTGACCAAGTTCTATTCGGGCTTGATTCAGATCGATACCCCCTGGGCGGTGCATGATCCAGCTAATCCGAAGCTGCCCCGTTATCTAAAAGTCAGTCATGATCCGATTGTCGGCTGGGCCTTGATTGGGTCTGGAACGCGGTATAAGTATCAATTGTATGTCAATTCAACGTTTCCATTCTTGCATGAAAACTTCATCCATCTGAATTTGGGAATTTCGTACCCGACCTATGCGGGAACGCGGGTCACAGAGGTCATTGGCAGTCATCAGGGTGAAGCGGTGACCCATCAGTATAAGTTTGCGAATGGGCAGAAGTTATTCAGCACGGATGACGTGTATACGCGTCAGTATCAACCAGTCAAACGCCAGGATCCGGCGCTCAAAGCGCAATATGGCGACAATTATACGGCCGTCTCACAACAACACCAAGACCCGTCGATGATTGGGACTTCTTTCAAAGCTGGGTTGGGCGCCTTACTAATTGCTTACTTGGTTGCGATTCCCATGGCGATTTTGATGGCGCGCTACAAAGGTCAGTGGTTCGACAAACTGGGGACGGGTATCGTGACCGCACTCATTGCGGTGCCTAGTCTGGCGTTCATCTACGCCTTCCGCTACCTCGGCAGTGCGGTCTTCAACTTGCCAGATAGCTTCCCCACAAGTAGTGCGGGGGCCCTCGTATCCTGGATCTCACCAACCTTGATTTTAGGCCTACTATCGGTTTCCGGCCTAGTCATCTGGTTTCGGCGTTACATGATTGACCAACAGTCTGCAGATTACGTTAAGTTCGCTAAGGTCAAAGGGCTGACGGATAACGAAATTTATCGTAAGCATATTTTTAAGAACGCCTCGTTGCCAATCGTACAAGGGTTACCCGGATCGATTATTGGGCTGATTGGTGGCGCGACGATGACTGAAACAATTTTCGCAATGCCCGGGATGGGGAAGATGTTACCGGATGCGATTTTAGCGCACAATAACCCAATCGTGATTGGTCTGGTCTTTATTTTTACGACGATTGCGGTCTTTTCAATTCTGTTAGGGGATATTTTGATGACGATTGTGGATCCACGAATCAAATTAACAGCGACGGGGGATGATTGAAATGGTAACTAGTCCAGATAAGCAGCACGCACCAGCTAGTCAGGAGCAACTCACGGCGGCGGATTTTAAGTTCGTTGCGTTGGATGATCAGGCGATGGAGAAAATCGATACGCCGACGTATTCCTACTGGCGGTCCGTGGCGCGGGTGTTTTTCGCGAATAAACTGACGATTGCGATGTTTATTCTGATGCTCGTCATCTTGTTGCTAGCGTTCATTCAGCCGCTGTTCAGTGGCTATAGCCTGATGAATGTCAGTAACATCAATGATTTTAGCGCCCGATATAATTGGCCTAGCTGGCACTATTGGTTTGGCACGGATGCTGATGGTAAGTCCCTCTTTGACGCCATCTGGGCGGGGGCCCGCACCTCGATTTCGATTGGGGTGATTGCCTCGCTCATTACAACGGTGATTGGCGTGGCGGTCGGCGCCTATTGGGGGAATTCTAAAAAAATCGATCGACTTATGTTGGAGATTTATAACGTCTTGTCCAACGTGCCCAATCTGCTGATTATCATCGTTTTATCGTATACCTTTGGCAATGGCTTTTGAAATCTGATTTTTGCGATGACGGTCACGACTTGGTTGGATACGGCGTATTTTATTCGCGTGCAAGTCATTTTACGCCGTGATCGTGAATATAACATCGCTTCCAAGACACTCGGGACCCCAACGATACGGTTGATTGGCCGCAATATTCTACCGTACCTGACATCGGTGATCGTGACCCAATTGTCCCAGTTATTACCGGCCTTCATTTCGTTTGAAGTTTTCCTCTCGTTTTTGGGCGTTGGGTTGAGTGCCAACGTGCCGTCACTGGGACGGTTGATTTCACAATATTCGCCAGATATCACGAGCTATCCATATCTGTTCTGGTTACCCGTACTCGTGCTCGCCTTGATCACGGTGTCGCTGTATATTGTTGGGCAAAATCTGGCGGATGCGTCGGATCCACGGACTCATCGTTAGGGTGATGGTGTGATGAAACAGCAAGTTGTGTTAGCGGTTGATGATCTGTCAGTTAGTTTTCGTGTGCGCGGCCAGGATTTACAGGCGATTCGGCACGTTTCCTTAGCCTTATATGATCAGGAAATCTTGGCATTAGTCGGCGAATCTGGTTCTGGCAAGTCGGTGCTGACCAAAACGTTTACTGGCATGCTAGAGGATAACGGGTGCATCACCAGTGGCCGTATCATGTATGGCGACACCTGTTTGAGCGATTTAAAACGGGACCGGGAGTGGGATCAGATTCGGGGCAAGGGGATCACGACCATTTTTCAAGACCCGATGACGTCGCTTGATCCTATCAAAACGATTGGGTCGCAAATCGCAGAGGTCATCATCAAGCACCAGCAGAAATCGCCGGCAGAAGCAAAGGCCCAGGCAATCGAACTGATGACACGGACGGGGATTCCGGATGCGGCTGAACGCTACAACGCCTATCCATTCGAGTACTCAGGTGGCATGCGCCAGCGAATCGTGATTGCCGTCGCACTCGCTTGTCATCCGCGGATCCTGATTTGTGATGAGCCGACCACCGCACTGGATGTCACGATTCAGGCGCAAATCCTGGACCTGATCAAACAACTGCAACGTGAGTACCATTTTTCAATTATTTTTATTACCCATGACTTAGGCGTCGTGGCCGCCATCGCAGACCGAATCGCGGTGATGTATGCCGGACAAATCGTGGAGTTAGGGACCTGCGACGAAATTTTTTATGACCCACGGCATCCGTACACTTGGAGCCTGTTATCGGCGTTGCCCCAACTGGCGACCGCAGACTCCGGACTCTATTCGATTCCCGGTACGCCACCATCGCTATTCCACGATATTGAAGGAGATGCCTTTGCGCCCCGTAATCGCTATGCGTTAGCGGCTGACTTCAAGCAGGAACCGCCGCAATTTGACGTTAGTCCGACGCATTGGGCGAAGACGTGGCTACTTGATCCGCGGGCCCCGAAAGTCGAAAAACCAGCACTAATTCGCAACCTCCACGCGCGGCTCGTGGCGTTGACAAAGTCGGAAATGCAGATCAGCCAAAAGACAGGAGGACCCACTAGTGACGAATGAAAAGCAGGCACTGTTGACGGTTAAAAACTTAGAAATTACCTTTGGCGCCGGTAAACGGCGATTTGTGGCGGTCAAGGATGCTAATTTTGACCTGTATCCAGGTGAGACGCTGGCCTTGGTGGGTGAATCTGGTTCGGGCAAGACAACGATTGGGCGTGCGATTTTAGGCATTATTCCGACTGCAGCCGGCACGATCACGTTTCATGGTCAACCCATCAATCAGGGCTTGGCAGCCAAAGCCCACCGTGATGTAATGCGCAAGATTCAGATGATCTTTCAAGATCCCGCGGCCTCGCTGAATGAGCGGGCTACGATCGATTATATTATCTCAGAGGGACTATTGAATTTTCACCTGTATCACTCTGAACAGGACCGACGTGAGCAAGTCGCACGGATGATCAAAGCGGTCGGCCTGTTGCCCGAGCATTTATCTCGATATCCGCATGAATTCTCAGGTGGGCAGCGGCAACGAATCGGCATCGCCCGTGCCCTGATTATGCGGCCGGAGTTGGTTGTGGCGGATGAACCGATTTCGGCACTGGACGTTTCGATTCGGGCGCAGATTCTAAACTTACTCAAGCAATTTCAGCAGGAAAGTCAACTATCATACCTGTTCATTGCACATGATCTCTCAGTGGTCCGCTTCATTTCAGACCGAGTCGCGGTGATTCACAACGGCCGTATCCTAGAGCTCGCACCGACCGCGGAGCTCTTTGCACATCCGCTACACCCGTATACCCAATCGTTGTTGGCAGCCATTCCGATTCCGGACCCGCAGCTGGCGCGCCAGAAACAACTGGTCGCCTATCATGAAGTGGTCCATGAAGACCCGGTTGATGCGCCCCATTTTAGCGAAGTCGTACCGGGACATTTCATTTATGCCACTCAGACGGAGCTGGCGGCTTACCGGACCCAGTTAGCAGTCATGCGGTCGTGAACTAGGGTGGTTAGCTGGCCGGCTGCAAGCTTGGCGGTAAGTCGGGCAGAATATAGTCACGTTGGCTGTAGAATTATATTTGTTTGAAAGCTGGAAAAAATGGCCGGAAACGGCGAATATAACGACGTAACCGCGGGACTAAGGGGCAACGCTAAGTCATCGCTGGCACAAGGTTCACACCGCAAAAAAATGCCGCAAACCAATTTGGTTTGCGGCATTTTTGCTTAATCACCGTTATAGATGGAATTCTTAACGACCACGTAATCGCACTTGGTAATGGCCTTTAAGTCGCGCCCACCCGCGTAGGAGATCGATGATTGTAAGTCTTCTTGCATTTCGTTGAGGGTGTCGGCTAAGTGGCCACGGTAAGGGACCAACATCTGCTTACCTTCAACGTTTTTATGTTCGCCTTTTTGCGTTTCACTGGCTGAACCATAATATTGTTTATAAGTCTTGCCATCGATTTTTAAAATGTTGCCAGGTGATTCTTGGTGCCCAGCTAACATCGAACCAATCATGACCATCGTCGCACCGAAGCGGATGGACTTGGCAATGTCGCCATTGGTCCGGACACCGCCGTCCGCGATGATTGGCTTACGAGCGGCCTTGGCGCACCAGCGGACAGCTGCTAACTGCCAGCCACCCGTTCCGAAGCCCGTCTTGACCTTCGTGATGCAGGCTTTACCAGGACCCACGCCAACTTTGGTGGCATCCGCGCCGGCGTTTTCTAGGTCACGCACGGCGGCCGGGGTGGCAACGTTACCGGCAATCACGAAGCTGGCTGGCAGGACGTCCTTGATGTGCTTGATCATGGCAATGACGCTGTCAGCATGACCATGCGCAATGTCGATCGTAATGTATTCAGGGACGATCTGATTAGCAGCTAGGTCGTCGATAAAGTCGTATTCACTCGCTTTGACACCGACCGAGATCGATGCATACAGCTTGTCAGCGTGCATCGTTTCAATAAAGGCTCGCCGTGTTTCTGGCGCGAAACGGTGCATGATGTAGAAGTAGTCGTTAGTCGCAAGCCACTTGGCAATGTCGTCATTAATGACGGTCGCCATGTTGGCAGGCACTACTGGAATTTTAAAGCGCCGGCCGCCGAGTTCCACGGTGGTGTCAGCTTCGGAACGACTGTTAATCACACACTTGTTTGGAATTAATTGAATGTCTTCGTAATCAAAAATTTCCATACCCATTCTGTTACAACTCCTTTAAAGTTCGTTGGAAAGGTGGTCGTCCTTATCCCCAAATGTCGTGGTCGATCACGTTGGTTTGTTCACGGTCGGGACCGACGGAGAAGGTCGCAATCTTAACGCCAACGAGTTCTTCTAATTTACGTAAATAATTTTGGGCATTCGTTGGGAGTTCTTCAAAGGTCTTGACGCCCGTAATATCTTCGTCCCAACCAGGTAGCTCTTCGTAAATCGGCTTGCAAGCTTCCAATTCCTTCAGACTGGCTGGGTAGTGATAGATGGTTTCGCCGTTCAGGTCATAAGCGGTACATACCTTGATGGTCTTCAAGCCAGTCAAGACGTCCAAGCAGTTCAAGCTGAGGTGGGTAAACCCAGAGACTCGTTTGGCATGCCGTAACACGACGCTATCAAACCAGCCGATTCGCCGTGGCCGCTTCGTAACGGTACCGTATTCGTGGGCCGTTTCACGGATGAAATCACCCACTTCATCGAAGAGTTCAGTTGGGAAAGGTCCGTCACCAACGCGAGAGGTGTAAGCCTTTAAAACACCGACACAGTTGTCGATCTTAGAAGGGCCGACGCCACTACCAATGGTGACCCCACCGGCGACTGGGTTTGAGGAAGTGACGTAAGGATAAGTCCCTTGGTCGATATCCAACATCACGCCTTGAGCGCCTTCAAAGAGTACCCGTTGACCGTTATCGAGGGCATCGTTGATCACCACGGAAGTATCCGTCACGAATGGCTTCAAAGTTTGCCCATAAGCGTAATAGTCATCAAAAATATCTTCAAATTTAAGTGGTTCCAGATCATAGAGCTTGGTAATGATTTGGTTCTTTTCGGCTAAGTTGCGTTTGAGTAATTCGGCAAACGTGTCCTTGTCGAGTAAGTCAGCCACCCGAATCCCGATTCGTTCGGCTTTGTCCATGTAAGCTGGGCCGATCCCTTTGTTAGTCGTCCCAATCTTACCGCCAGCCTTGGCCTTTTCTTGGGCACCATCTAAGGTGATGTGATAAGGCAAGATGACGTGGGCCCGATTTGAAATTCTCAGGTTATCAGGGTTAACGCCGTTATCGCGCAAATATTGTAATTCTTCAACTAATGACTTGGGATTTAGCACGACGCCATTTCCGATTACGGCGAGCTTGTCGTGGAAGAAAATCCCAGATGGAATCAGCCGTAATTTGAAAGTTTGTCCATTAAATACGATGGTGTGGCCGGCGTTGTCGCCGCCTTGGTAACGTGATACCACATCTGCTTCCTGACTCAAAAAGTCCGTGATCTTTCCTTTACCTTCATCGCCCCACTGGCTACCTACTACTACGACTGATGCCATATTCTTCCACCTCATTAAATAGTTTAATTATGAATAATTAATCCTAGAGAGTAGTCAAACGTTCACTACTCCAACAGAAATGAGTATAGCAACTTTAGCCCTAAAACGCAACCTGAAATCCGAATGTTCTTGTTTTAGTGTTAATTAATTGTTCATAGTTAGGCGTGATTGTTGCCGATTAATCGGAAAAACATGATAATGAAATGAAAAAAGACGGGATATTTTCATTGTTCGTCCCTATGATTAAACTGGCTGATGTGATATAATAATGTTCGTGTTTTGTTAGCGATTACCTAAATAGAAATGAGGATTAGCAATGATTGATCGTTATACGCGTCCCGAGATGGGCAAAGTATGGTCGTTAGAAAATCAGTATCAAGCGTGGTTGGAAGTAGAGATTGCTGCAGACGAGGCCTGGGCTGAATTGGGGAAGATTCCGGCAAGTGATGTTGCTAAAATTCGAGAAAATGCCAAGTTTGATGTTGATCGGATCGCGGAAATCGAAGCCGTAACGCATCATGATGTGGTTGCTTTTACGCGTGATGTTTCCGAATCATTAGGCGCCGAACGTAAGTGGGTGCATTATGGCCTGACAAGTACTGACGTGGTCGACACTGCTCAGGGGTACCGGTTGAAGCAGGCCAATGCGATTATTCGCCAAGACTTACAGGACTTACGGGCGACACTAGCACAACAGGCGAAAAAATATAAATATACGGTTGAAATGGGCCGGACGCACGGTGTTCACGCTGAACCAACTACTTTCGGCTTGAAGATTGCCCGCTGGTATTCAGAAATCAACCGGGATATCGAACGCTTCGAACACGCAGCCGCGGGCGTTGAAGCGGGGAAAATCAGTGGTGCCGTGGGGACGTTCGCCAACATCCCACCGTTTGTCGAAGAATTTGTCTGCAAACGACTCGGCTTGCGCGCACAAGAAATCTCAACACAAGTCTTACCACGTGACTTGCACGCGGAATACATTGCGAGCTTAGCCTTGATTGCAACCAGCGTTGAAGTGTTCGCGACCGAGATTCGGGGCTTACAAAAGTCTGAGACCCATGAAGTTGAGGAATTCTTCAATAAAGGACAAAAGGGGTCCTCAGCGATGCCACATAAACGTAATCCAATCGGTTCTGAAAATGTGACTGGGTTGGCACGCGTTATCCGTGGTCACATGATGACGGCTTACGAAGACGTACCACTGTGGCATGAACGCGATATTTCACACTCATCTGCAGAACGGATCATTTTACCAGATACAACGATCTTGGTGGATTACATCTTGACGCGAATCAACAAGATCATCAAGACGTTGACGGTCTTCCCCGAACGGATGAAACAGAATATGGATGCGACTTACGGGTTGATCTATAGCCAACGCGTCTTGTTAAAATTGATTGATACCGGCATGTCACGTGAAAGTGCCTATGACCTGGTTCAACCGTTGACGGCTAAGTCCTGGGATGAGCAGCTCCAATTCAAGCCACTCGTCGAAGGCAACGCCGAAATTCGCGAACACTTGGACCAAGCCGCTATCGATGACGCCTTTGACTACCATTATCACTTACGCCACGTTGACGAGATTTTCGAACGATTAGGATTAGACGATTAATTTAAAACTAATGAAGCCCTAGCGAATGATTCGCTGGGGCTTTTTGGGGTGTTTTTATCACTGAAAAATCACGTGTTGTGCGCCTTAATTGGTCATGACTTATGATTGAATCATGCCAGTTGGTGGATTCCTGTTAGTCAGCCGATGCGCGCCCTAGTCCGACTTCCGGGGCTGGCTGACAACGCTGGAACAGGGCGGACATCGATTTGAACTCACGCAGAAAACCACTGCGCAATTTCAAATACGAGTCTTCTTCTAGCCCGGGGAATTCGCCCGGACAAGAAGAATTTCGCCCTTGAGCATTGTCAGCCAGCCCCTCCAGTCGGGAAGCCGCTCGAATGGCGGATGAACGACCACCTATCTGGGTACAATTGGCCACTGAATATTAGGTGACTGGACCTTCAGTAAGACTTCAAATTGGTATCATTAATTCTTTAAGACAGTTGAACGCTGAGAAGATTACCTGAATATTATTCACTAATTCCAATTACAACTAGCTTGAAATTGTTCAATAAAATTGCCTTCGTTTATAATTCAAGACTTTGTTATCTCAGACGATTAGCGAAAATTCTGACAAGCAACTTCACTGAAGTTGCTTGTCAAAAACCTTAAACCATGGGTAAGGACATTTAACTATTGTTAGAAACTAGTCTGACAGTTGAATATAAAGACAACCATGTACTAAGGAACCAACGACTAATCCAACCAAAAGTTGAGTCCGCACATGTCTGCCTTTCGAATACCATCCCGGCTGGAAGGCATTCTGGGCAAGGCCAAGTGGTGAAATTTCACTTAGCAAGCGTTCTTTGCTTGGTTAGTGAAAGACCAGTATTTAAGACGTGGTTTATCGGCTTAAATCTGTGTCCACCACGTTCCGGCCATTGCCCAGAATGCCTGGAAGCCGGCCTAGGACGCGTCTATCCACCAGTTTTACGCTAACCCGCACTGTTTCCAGCGGGTCTCAGCTGGTGGTTCTTGAACTTAGAAAATAGCATGATTCAATCATTTTTCGTGACAAATTTACTAGCACAATGCGTAAGTGTAACGTAACAAAAAGCGATTCAAAGCAGTTGGCTTTGAATCGCTGTATTTTATGCCTAGACTGTGATAACGAGACAATTCAAATCATCGCGTGAAATCAATCGTTAACAACTTAAGCTCGGTGCCAGGCGGCATAGCCGATAGTTGGGAAGATGCCGATCAGGCGGTCGACTTGGTCCCGGTCCAATTGATACTCAATGGCTGGTAATAGCGCGTTGACCGCGTTTTCGGCCTGGTCGCTGATTTCAGTGACGCCGACGAGATGGCCGTCCTTGTCATGAACTTGTTTGCTAGCGGCGATCGGTTCACGGGAGACTTGGTAATACCAGTAATTGGCTAAATCATTTTCGGCCACGTCCAAACCAGCTTTTTCAGCGTCTGGAATCTTCATCCCGGCTTGAGCGATTCGTGGTGAGGTGAAGACCACGGATGGAATGACCGGATAGTCGATGGGGTCAGTGGTCTGACCAGAGAATAGGCGCATCAAGTATTTGGACTCGAAGTAAGCGGCAGGGGTGACCTTTGGCAAGTCGTTGGCGAGTACGTCACCGGCCGCGTAAATGTTATCGATGTTGGTTTGGAGATAATCGTTAACGTAGACCCCGTGGCGGTCGTATTTGACGCCGACTTGGTCCAAACCTAAGCCGTCTAAGTTCGGAATCCGGCCGGTGGCGTCTAAAATCCAGTCAGCCGTTAATTGTTGATTATCGCCATAGCGCACTTGAAGTTGGACGGGTTGTTGTTCGAACGCTTGAACGTTCGCATTTTTGATGAATTTGACGCCTCGTTCGGTTAAGTCAGCAACGACTTGTTCAACGTAAGGTTGATAGAAGTCGCGGAGCGCTTGGTCACCGTGAAGCATCACTGTCACGTTAGCGCCAGCGGCATTGGCAATCGTCGCGAATTCCATGCCGATATAGCCGGCCCCAATAATGACGAGGTTTTGCGGCAACTGCTTGAGGTTCATGAAGTCGCTGCTGTCATGGGCTAATTCAGTACCCGGAATGTCCAAACGGTGGGGCTTCAAGCCGGTCGCAATCACGATCTTTTCAGCGGTGATCGTTTGGTCGTCATCCACGATTACGGTGTGGTTATCTTTGAACGTCGCGTGGCCATGAATAATCTTGGCGCCACCATCTTCCAAACGAGCGGTTAGACCAGCTGGTAAGGGGTCGATGATTTCTTGTTTATGCGCCACGTTGGCCGTCCAGTTGATGGTCGGCGCACTACTTAACAGGTCGTTCAAGCGAGCAGCTTCACGGGTGAGTTTGACTGGTTCATCGAGCGTGATTTTGGCATTACACCCGCGATTAGGGCAGGTCCCACCAATTAAACCACTTTCAATCACACCGACTCGGACCCCGGTCTTAGCGAGTGGGGCCGCGCCATCAAAGGTCGCGTGGCCCGCACCAATGTATAATACGTCGTAATCGTACTGAGTTGCCATAACTTATCGTCCTCCATATGAATTATTTGATACTTTAAGCTTAACGATTTTCATAAACGTTGACAACTGATATGAATTGCCGATTAGACGTTGGTTCTCTATACTGGAAAGTAGTTATTGAATAGGGGACGATAAAATGCACGCATTAATTGCCATTGATTCTTTCAAAAATTCCATCACGAGTATTCAGGCCAATCAGCTGGTGGCCCGGCGTTTTGAAGCACACGGATTAGCGACGACTCAGGTGGCGATCGCGGATGGTGGTGAAGGAACGGTTGCGGCCTGGTTGGCGAATCATGCGGGTGGTCAGTCGATTACGGCGCAGACCGTCGACTTAGCCCAACAGCCGCTGGAAGCAACATATGGCTATTTTGCGACTGAAAAACTAGCTGTGATTGAGGTCGCCGCTGCATCCGGCATTCAGTTTGTCACGGCTCAACTGACCCCGTTAGCCACGAATACTTACGGGACGGGCCTGTTGATCAAGGACGCAATCAAGCACGGGGCACGTAAAATTATTCTGGGCCTCGGTGGTAGTGGAACGGTCGATGGGGGTGCCGGCATTTTGCGAGCGCTCGGCTATCGGTTCCTAGATGCCAATGGAAACGAACTCGCGATGATTGGTGCTGATTTAGGCAAAGTGGCCACCATTGAGACGCAACAAGTCTTACCACAGCTCGCCGACGTGACATTTATCAGCGCGGCGGACGTGACGAATCCGTTGACTGGGACCAATGGCGCGGCGAGAATCTTTGGCCCACAAAAAGGGTTGCCTGCCGCCCAAATCGACGCACACGATGCGGCCCTGGCGCACTATATGACGATTGCGAGTGGCCAAGTGAGCGCCCATGCTGGTGATGGTGCGGCGGGTGGAATCGGTTTTGCTTTGCGCTATTTCTTACATGCTCAGGTGCAATCTGGTTTTCAACTACTCGCCGACGTGAGCCAATTGAAGGCCAAGGTGGCGCAAGCAGATTTGGTCATTTCGGGCGAGGGCCAAGTCGACGACCAGAGCTTTATGGGCAAAGTCCCGATTCAGTTGAGTCAAATGGCACAGGCAGCGGACAAACCGTGTTATCTACTGGTTGGCCGGCAAAAAGGGTCTAACGCAACGTTTGTCGAACAGGGGGTCACCGCCGTCTTGCCCATCGTTGACCAAGTCATGACCTTAGACCAAGCCATGGCACAAGGACCGGCCAATCTGGAACGGATGGCTGACCGCTTAGCCCGGATTATCAGTCGGACTGCACGCTAGTAAACTGTGAGAAAAGCGAACCTGCTGGCAGACAAAACAACCTGAGGTGTGGGAAGTGCCCCCGCTGGTAGACAAAAACTGAGTGCTACATCGTGATTCACACGGTGCAGCACTCAGTTTGTTATTTAGTCAGTTTTATTGTAAAGGTCTCGTTAAACGCAACGCTCAGTCGCTACAGTTGCCTACCAGCACTGTTGTAGAGACGACAGATGATGGCTTAGTCTGCAGGCACGTATTGGTCTAAAAAGGCGGCGATATGCCGTTGATATTCGGCCGGGCCAATCCAGAAACTTTCTGCGTGCGTGGCATTAGGGACTTGCCACATCTGTTTGGGGCCATTGGCGGCTTGATAATTTTCTTTGAGCATCCAGCTGGGCACGTAGACGTCTTTTTCGCCGTGGATGAAGAAGATTGGGAGGTGATTCCGTTTTAGCTGTTCAACGGAACTGACATCACTCAAGTAGTAGCCCATTCGGTGGCGGTTAATGAAGCTGACGATCGGCACAAAGGGGTATTTTGGTAAATGAAATTGGCGTTTTAGTAAGTACGCTAACTCTTCTTCGATACTGGAGTAACCGCAATCGGCGATGATTGCCTTGACCTGTGGTGGTAAGTCTTCACCACTCATCATTTCAACGGTCGCGCCACCCATGCTGACGCCGAATAAAATGATTTTGGTGTGCTGACCGTTGATGCGAAGGACTTTATCGATCCAGCCGAGGTAGTCGCGGCGATCTTGCCAGCCAAAACTGATATATTTACCAGCACTCTGGCCGTGACCGCGGTCGTCTGGCAATAAGACGTTGTAGCCCATTTGGTGAAACATATAGGCGTAGTTGGCCATCGTCTCGCCGTCGCCCTTATAGCCGTGGGAGATGATGACGGTACGGTTGCTGGTCGTTTTGGCAGGTACGTACTGCGCAACGAGATGGTTCGCTTCGTCTTGCACGTTGAGTTGCCACTGTTTGACTGGTTGACGATGCAACCAATCGACGTAAGCGTAGTACGCATCGGCGTATTTTTGTTTGTCTGCGGACGTTTCGGGCACGTAATCGACGCGTTTGAAAGCAAAATTATAGAGCTTTTCACTCGCAATTAGGGCAGTTGAAAAGATGGCTGCCGGGGCCCCAATTCCTGCCAACACGCGTGTTTTCTTCATAATCTATCACTCCTAATCTCTCATAAATATGATACGCCGATTGGAAGAAATATGAAAATATTTATCACGACAAACAAAAAGGCCACCGCGGCGGGCGATGACCTAGAAATTGACCTGGTCGCTAGGTGGCATCCCCAGCGAACTTGCTTTTCATTAACTTTGGAGGAGTAAATGAAAAAGGTTCAAGTGGCTGAAGGAGATGTCCAGTCACTATATGTTTAGTATAGTAGTTTGACCGTTAAAAGGTAACTAAATTGCATACTTGAGCGGCTAAAAATCAGAAAATTGCTTGTGGGTGGTCAATATTGCGGTGTGGCTGGGTTAATAAGTGCAATCCTGGCCGGTGTTAGGTGCTGATTAGTGGCATTTTTGTTGATTTAAACCTGATCGCAATGTTTGATGGTTGCTAGCGATTAGCCACGCAGTTAGCACGCCATACTTACACGACCTTACCGCTTGTTCAAGATGGTTTGAATCGTGTTGGCTTCAATTTGTGAGCGGTCATCTTGTAGCCAACCGTTGATCAGAAATAAGTCAACTAGTGCCCAGATTCCCGTCACAATGGCGCCAAAGCCTAATGTCAGCACCGTAATCAAGGTCATGGCGATTGCCGAACCAGTTTTGCCCACGTAGTAACGATGAGCGCCTAATGTGCCGATGAATAGGCAGAGTAGGTAGGTAATCAATGCTGACTTCTTCCGTAGTTCGATTTCAGAGTTAAGCACAAGTACTTCTTCATTGGTCAATTGTCCCCGTAAATTAGCGTTATTGATCATTGTGTATAATTCCCCTTATGTTGTGGTACTAAAAGCACCGATATTTTGACAGAATTCTATCATACAACAAGTCAGTCAATTAATTAACTAATATTTTAATTAAAATTAATCATTTATTACATTAATTGTTAGAGCGGTAGCTAAAATGAAAATTATCGCCTTAGCCGGTGGTCCTTTTAGGGTGAATACATTGCCGTGTCATTTATTTTTTTATTGAAAATCTCCCCCAAAAGTTCCCCCAATCGTGGAAATTATATGCATATATACAGAATTCTGGAATTATCAAGCACTTATATATCAACGATTCAAACTGAAAAATGCATAAAAATCAAAAACCACCGTATCGGGGAATACGGTGGAAAAAGGAGTAGGGTAAACATGTGACGGGGAATCACATGTTACTATGAATTTCATTACTTTGGAGGAGTAAATGAAAAATTTTAGGTTGTGTTATAGCTGATTGAGTTAACCTCAATTGCTATGATGTAATCATACCGAGGTTGTGTGAAGAATTTGTGACTGAATGTCTCTAATCCCGTGAAAAAAAGGGAAAGGCTTTGTTAAGCATTTGAAGAATTATCAGGTAGCGTAGGTTGTAACGAGTGGACCTATGCTGCGTTAATGCCTAAATGAAGCGGCAGTCGTAAGAAATCCAACAGTCAATTGCGTAGGTTATTCTGCAAGTCTCCTGAAAACTAGACGGAAGCGATTTACCTGCTCACGAACACAACTCTAACCAATGACGTACTCATGAACACAAATCCGACTAATGTTAGGACGCAAGGGCCGAGCAGCCCAAGTGAAACTTAAAAGAACGCCCGATTAGCAATCAGTTTGACAAAAATGACTGTTAATCGGGCGTTCTTTTTAAAGTAGATCATTGATCTGATTGAGCAGATGCAAGTTAGTTGTCGTCTCGATTGCCACCGAACAAGATGATCAGGCGAAGCAATTGTAAGAATGTCGACAGTGCCGCTGCGACGTAGGTTAAAGCAGCCGCAACGAGCACTTTACGTACCATCGGGACTTCATCGCGGGTTAGCACTTGACCATCTGATAAAATCTGTAAGGCGCGACGTGAGGCGTTGAATTCAACGGGTAGCGTGACTAATTGAAATAGTAACGCCAATGAGAAGAGCGCGATTCCCAAGTGAATCAGGGACTGGTTGTAACTAAGCAAGACGCCAATAATAATCAGCGGTAATGATAGTGACGACCCGATGTTGGCGACGGGAACTAAAGCAGTCCGTAGTCGCATTGGCCAGTAGCCGACGTTATCTTGAACGGCGTGTCCGCATTCGTGAGCAGCGACCCCGATTGCGGCGACTGAGGTGGAGTCAGCGGTTGCTTCTGACAAGCTGAGGACTTTTGTCTGTCCATTATAGTTATCGGTCAGGTCACCGCTGATTTTTTGGACGCCCACATCGGTAATCCCAGATTGACTGAGGATGAAACGGGCCGCATCGGTCCCCGACGTTCCGGATTGGCTCCGGTAGGCATCATAGTGGCGGAAGGTACTGTTGACGTAACCCGAGGCAGCCATTGAGATGACCAACCCAAGGATCACGAGTAAATAAGTTGGGTCAAAAAATGAATAGAACAAAGTCCAATCCTCCTATTGGTTTGATGTTAATCCGTATTTTATCAGATTTGTGGCGACATGCCTACTGAAGAAAGTCATTGTAAAGTGTCTTTACTATCCGAAAATGTCTGCAGATTATATAATGAACCCAGTTAATCGCTATTGGCAAAGTGAGAAGGAGCTTTCTATGGAAAAGACGTATCGGACCAAGACGTATGGAGAGATGCCGCTTAAGTTGGATACTGGAAAAGGTTGGATTTTTCCTAAGGGTGTAGAAGTCAAAGCCCACGTTGATTTGGAAACTGGGCAAGTGAGCTTTTTTATCGTCCCGGAAGACCTTGAGAAAATGAAATAGTTCGTATTAGTGTTGCGATAGTGACGTTCAGTGACTGGTTTTGGCCGGTGGCTGGGCGCCGCTATTTTAGTTTACGCGGCGATTGTTTAAATTATTCAGAAGTTTTCGTGCGTCGAATGATTTGCGCGTTAGTTTAACGACAAGTTCGAGCAAGGTGTCCACTTAAAATCTGAAAGTTGGTCATTGGCAATTGTCACCCGGCCCCGTAAGTCGGAGTATGGAAGCACACCGGCTGACGAACAGTAAGTCAACAAATGGCATGATTTAATCCGCTTTAATGCTAAAGGATAACTAGCACAATGCATATCAGAACAAAATAAAAACCTCCGTATCGGGGAAATACGGAGGAAAAGGGAAGTAAATCGGTAAAAATGTAATTAAGTACACACACATCATTACTTGGGGAAGTAATCATTAAAGTTAGGGGGTCGTTAAGGATTGGGATTTCCTTAATGACTATAAACATAGTATAGCGGCGATGCATGAAGAAAGTGTGACGGGAAATTTTTAAAAACGTGATTTCCCGACGAAAAAGTGCGGTCAGTTGAATGCTAAATATGATGATTTTTACAAAGTTTATAACAAAATAAGACTAGTCGGAAAGACAGAAGTGGCTTGAAACGTTGATATAACAGGATAACTACGATGTGGTTTGGTCGAGATGCTATAATTCGGCACAAATTGATTGAAAGGTGTTTTCTAAAATATGACAATTAAAATCGTCACCGATTCTTCGGTCCAATTAACGGCGGCCGAGATTGAACAGTATGATATTGAAGTTGTTCCGTTACTCGTGGGGTTCGGTGGCGACTTGATTGCGGATACAGCGGTCAGCGCGGCTGAATTCGATCAACAGATGGCAGTCAGCCCGATTCTGCCTACGACTAGTCAACCGCCAATCGGTGACTTTGTGACCTGCTACGACGCGCTGACGAAGGATGGCAGCCAAGTCTTATCCCTTCATCTGACCGAGACGTTGAGCGGAACGGTGAACGCAGCCCGGCAAGCAGCTAAGTTGGCTAGTGGTGATGTGACCGTCATCGATACCCAAGCCGCTGACCGGGGCATGTCTTTTCAAGTGTTGACGGCTGCGCGGATGGCCCACGCCGGAGCGGATATGGCGGCCATTTTAGCTAAAATCGCGGTGATTCGGCAACACACCAAGACTTATTTATTCGTGGATACCCTGGATAATTTGGTCAAAGGTGGCCGGGTGCCGAAGTTGGCAGGGGTGGTCACGAACTTGATCAAATTAAAATTTGTCTTTGAATTAGTCGATGGAAAATTAAAATTCTATACGCGCGGTCGGGGGAAGAAAGCGCTGATTAAAGCGCAGGCCCAAATCCTAGACCAATTGGCGGATGCGACCCGGGTCGAAGCAGCCGGAATTTCGTACGTGGGGGAACCAAGCGTTGCGGAAGCGCCTGAAAAGCTCCTTCAGCAGGTCGTGCCCCAAGCTGATTTACTGGTTGCACGAACTAGTCCAATTATTGCGACTCACACGGGTGTTGGCGCTTACGCGTTGATGTTCTATACCGTCGATTAAATTTGACAGGACGCACTACTATTAAAGAATGCTTTGATGTGTTATGATTAATGAATAATAAATAAGAACCGTGTTGGTGCACTGTTCTGAGCCTAACCACCATTTTAATGATGACTAGACCCGGATGGGGCACCTTTTTTGTCACTCTTTTTCACCAAAAGAAAGTAGGAACTTATGTGAGTTATCTTCTCAATAATCCGTTTTTCGGGATCGGGTTGTCGGTCTTAGTTTATGGGATTGGCGAGTATTTCTATCACAAAACAAATCGCTTTGTGTTATTCCAACCATTGTTCTTTGGAATGCTGCTCGGGATTGGTTTATTGGTATTGATTGCGTCGATTCTTAAGGCACCCGTGCAAAAAGTTTATGAAGCGTACCAAGTTGGTGGCGATTGGCTATTCTGGTTTGTGGCGCCTGCCACGGTATCGTTTGCCGTCCCACTGTATAAGCGTAATGATATTTTTAAGAAACACTGGGATGTCATCTTGATGGCCCTCGCGATTGGCTTGTTATTGTCATTATTCGGGATTTACGGTGTGTCTCGCTTACTTGGATTGACCGATGCGGCGCTGGGCGCGATGTTAGTTCAAGCAGCCACGACCGCGATTGCCTTGCCTGTCGCTGAATCGGTGGGCGGGGATCAAGCAATTGCCGCGTTTGCCGTGATTCTGAATTCAGTTCTGATCTACGCGTTAGGCGACCATTTTATTCGGTGGTTCAAACTCCACAAAAATCCGCTGGGCGCGGGACTGGGCTTTGGTATCGCGGGTAACGCCGTCGGGGCCACCAAAGCGATTGAAGTCAGCGAGGCCGCGGGTGCGACAGGGGCGATTGCCTTCGTCGTTGCGGGAATTTTGGTCAATTTTATGGTTCCAGGTTTTGCACAGTTGATTGGGTTAGGCTAGACGGTCCGGGAGGGATTCGATGAAAAAAGGCGCATTTATTAAACAAATTGTCATTTACGGCTTGATTTTATTAGCTAGTAGTTTGATTGCTAATTTAGCCAACAAACTCTGGCCCGCATTTCCAATGCCAACGCCGCTCATTGGAATGATCATGTTATACCTGTTGTTGACGTTCAAAGTGGTCAAGCTTGAGCAGGTTGCCGGCGTTAGTAACTTTTTCGTTCAATTCATCAGTCTGATTTTTATCCCATCAGGAATCGCGTTGGTGACGAAATTAGACGTGTTGAAAGCGGAAGGTGTTCAAATCGTGATTGTGATTATCGTTTCGACGTTGATGTTATTGTTGTTTACCGCGGGAATCGCCTGGGTTTTGATTCAAGTCAAAGAATGGCTAGCAGCGCGACGAAGCAGTAATCAGATGGAAGTTGAAGAAGATTAAATCTTGGTGGCACATAATTTACTTGCGAGTAGATTGGGTACCAGTTGGATCTAATCGAAACGAGGGCACTTGAACTCGTTTTGGCTATGACGAGCTCGTGATAGCAGGCCGTTACCGGTAATTATCGGTAGTGGCTTTTTTAGATACGGGCGAAAACAACACGCTGTTGAATGGCCGCCATCCTTGCCAGGTTGCGTTTGGATAATAAAAAAGCCACCACATCAGCGGATGTAGTGGTCAAGGAGTAGGAAACATCAAAGTGGGGGCTTTGATGAACCCCATTCATTAGACTTGGGGGAGTCTATGAATGAAAGTGATTATTGTGGTACGTTATGGCAGCAACGCACCCATAATCTAAAAAACTAAAGAATATTAAGGATCGATAGTTAGTTGGTCACTTTCTATCAATCTGCGACTATTATAATTGCAAAAGTTATTGGCTGCAACTAATTGAGCTGATTAATTAGTTTAAAGTGACTCTAGGCTGAAAATCATCCGCAAATAATCCCATGTGATGAAGGTCGATGCGTTGCCCGTCACGCTTGATAGCGCGCTTGTTTGTGCCCTCAAATTCGAAGCCACTATTCTGATAAACAGCGATGGCCGCGGTGTTTGTTGCGATGACGTCCAAACAGACCTTATAAAGGTTCAATTCGTTAAAAGCATAGTTGAGAATCAAGCTCAGCGCTTCGGTCCCATAGCCATGACCACGTTCTTCAGGGTCTCCAATTGCAATCGCCAGCTGGGCAATCTGGTTGTTCCATTCGATGTTGAAGAGGGTCACGAAGCCCATTAAGTGGTCGTCTTCAAGACTATGAATATGAAAATAGTATTCCGTATGACGGTCCAGGTTGCGGTAAGTCCGTTCAAGGTCTTCGCCCGTAAGCGGCCGCGCCGCCGCGGTGTCCATTTTACGAACGAAATCAGCGTCCGTATACCAGTCACTAATTTCATCAAAGTCTTCTGGTTGTGGCACGGCTAAGGCCACGTGGGGCCCAACAAACATATTTTTCAAAATAATCCCTCACTTGTATGATCAAATCTTACTTCAATGGTGGCGACTTAACGGGTCGTTGTCAACTGTAAATTTTAGCGTGATCACGCCTGGTCAGTAGTTACAGACCTAGTAATCAGTCGCGCGCTTGTTCAGCAGCTACAGACCTAGTTATCAGCCCCGTGACTGGTCAGCGACCGTAGATCTAGTTATCAGTCCCACGCTTGTTCAGCAACCGCAGACCTAACTGTCAGTCTCATGCCTGGTTCTCAGCCAGTGCCTAGTTAATAGCGCCATGACGGGGCTAGTTTGCCGTGCGTAAAGAGACGTTTGCATAAACTTTACAGTTACTTTATATGAAGGTTGGTAAAACTTTACGTTGGCTCGCTATATTAGAGGTAACCATATGGTGATTAAAGTATGAGAGGGAGGATCGAATTGCGTCCTTTACAAGTTGTTCAGATTTCTGATCTACATTTAACCCCACGCGGCCAAGTTCCAGTACACGGCCAACAGTATGATCCCTGGGCCAAGTTAGCGAATATCATCGAAGACATCCGCCAATTACCAACATCACCGGATTTGATCGTCTTTACCGGAGACTTGATTCATGATGGCAGTGCCGATGACTATCAACGGTTGCACGCTATCGTCCATACGATGGAAGCGGAGTTCGATTGTCACGTGCGCGTGATTTTAGGAAACCATGACCAGCGCGCCGCTTTTTATGAAGGCTACTTGCCGGCGGACCCCGGCCCGTATTATGCGAGTCGGATGCGAATCGGCAATAATGATTTTTATTTCTTGGACTCCAAGGTCAGCGGCTACGAGGCCGGTTGGTTAGCTCCGGCCCAGCTGCAGTGGCTCGGCAAGCATTTACGCCAGGCGCCGACGAAACGGGCCTTTATCTTCTTACACCATCCGTTAGATGGGCCCACATTGACGAATATGCACTATGCGATCTTGCAAAATACCCCAGCGCTACTTTCCGTCTTACGCGGGCATAACTTGGGTGGCGTCTTTTCCGGCCACGTTCATTTTGCCACGCAGTACTTAATTGGGGACAATATTTTGAACGCGGTTGCAGGCTCAGCCGCCTACGCGATTGATTGTCACGATCCGCACCAGCACTACGTCTACGAAGGTAGTAGTTACCAAATCATTACAATCGATCGTGGCCAGGTCGGTGTGACCACGCGGCAACTGATGCACGGGACCAAGGTGATCGACGAATTCACGATTGCTAGTACGAAATTTGTGGAACACACTCCCAAAGGATACCAGTCAAGATAGCGCTTTCTTGATTAAGCGCGTATAATGAAACCAACTAATCAGGGAGGTGCTTGACAATGCATTTATGTGGTCATCACAAACAAGAACGGCGTGCAATGCCACCGAAAGTCAAACGACGCTTACAGCAACGCTTGCTACCGATTGCAGCATTAGAAATCACGGCAACGACGATTGTGGTCGCGGATGTGTTACGGGCGAAATCGTTCCGGCATGGTCATCGCTTAGGATGGTTGCTATTAGCATTTGTTCAACCAATCGGCCCATGGCTATATTTTATGTTTGGTCAAGAACGTTAGGCTAGCTAGCGAATTAATGGGTCAGTTGAAAAGTCTGAGTGTTGCTCGGGCTTTTTTCATTACGGAGATTTAAGCTACACCGGTTAAGAACCGCATGCTTCAGTTAAGTGAACCGTCTGAATATTGCGACATTGTTCGACTGATTTTGACGTTTATGAGTGAATCGTTGACGTTTATGATGATGATGCCCCGCTTCATTAGCAAGCGTGTACAATGAAGATGGGAATCAAAATAATTGTGACTTGAGATTAATTAGTTGTTATGAAAGCTCAAGTTTGCAAGTAGGGGGATTATTCGCGATGCAGAAAGAAGTAGAATTGCGGCAACAAGCACAACGGGATATTCAAGGACTGATTGTCAAATTGAGTGAATGGCCTGACCAATCGGGGGATTTGTTGGACATCATTGACGTTCTCGCGCAAGTCGATAAAAAGATCGGAACGGTTCGGAATCCGGAAGCACTGGTCAATCGGCTGGTCAACTATATACGAAGTGTTGCCATTAAGGGCCGGTTGCACTTTCCTGATGACGAAGAAAAACTCATGATTGATTTGGGAACCATTGGTCAAAAAGCTGGACTAAACGGGGCCTACACGGCTGACTTTTCCGACAAATCACAATTTTACGGGATGTTGGAAGAGGTGCCACAACACTAGGCCGCGAGTGGGCGGATGTTGAGTTAACGTAAACGACAAAATGATTGCAACTTGATAACTAATCAGGTCGCAATCATTTCGTTTACAATCAATTATTCACTATGCGTTAACTTCAACCGTTTCAAATCAGTCGTCTTAGTGACATTGAGCAATTTCTGGCAGTCAGGGCACAATCCGTAGACTTCCATGTTATGGCCCGTGACTAAATAACCGGAGAGTTCCGCGGCCTTGGCTTCGACATTGCGGAGGTCTGGCTCAAAAACGTCGGTGATTTTACCGCAATTTTCACAAACAACGTGATAGTGTGGGCGCCCGAAAAAGTCGTAGTGGGTGCCGGCATCGCCATTTTGGAGCTCGATGACGATCCCTAAGTCCACGAAGAGTTTCAAGGTGTTATACACGGTTGCGAGACTAAGATTAGGTAACTGACTCGCTAACTCCTGATAAATTGTTTCGACGGATGGATGATTATGGTGAGTAATCAAATAATTAAGAATAATTTGCCGTTGCGGCGTTACACGAATCTTGTGGTCCTTTAATTGCTGCAAGGCTTGGGTCAACATATCTTCTGCCACGACGCGATACCTCCTTTTATCATATTCACCCTTATTAAACCACACTTTTTAGAAGGATTCCAATTTAGAAACATTACTAGATAAAACTTTTGACAAAATTAATTAACGAAATTCATGAAACCCCTTTACTGGGGGTGGATGAGTGAGTAAACTAACGATAATTAAGTTGAATTCTGATGGAGGTGGTCATATGACACAAGCAATTGTTCCAGCCTTACCAATTGAGCGCGTACGGTATGAGCAAGCCTATGTACTCGGATTAGAAGCGATGACGCGCGTGATTCAGCGGCTAACAAGTGAATGTGAAGCTGGCGTGGAGCCAGATGACCGGTTCCCAATCTTCGAAGTTAGTTATCAAATCACACCAACGGAACTGACGTTGGCAACGATGCAAACGCGTGCCAATCAGCTGGCGATTCGTCCGGTCCTCTTGAGCGCTGATTCTCGCCAGATGACTTTAAGATTCCAGCTGTTACCACCGACTGGCAAAGCGGTCTGGACACCCACGGCAGGGGCACTCTGGCGCTTGTATGACGGCTTTCTCAGTAATTTGCGCGGCATGCGTCTACCAGCAACTGCCATTCGCGTTAGTCTTGCGGCTAGTTCGCAAGCTGACGCCATCGTGACGCCGCTGCGCCCCAGTTTTCGGAACTATGCGATTCAGGGGCCCACAATAGTTCGTTATCAGCGACACAGGCATCCGCTGCCGACACAGTCACGGCGAGCGACCATTTATCAGCTGAGCCATTACTTACGCTGAAACGAGCGGGAAATCATCGTTCAGGTTGTATCTGAGTAGTCATCATGAATTGGCTGACAACCGCCTATGATTGGCGCGAGAGACTTCTGGCGTTCATCGCGGCGGATGGCTGGCCAGAGAATTGGGTTTCACATGAAATAGGCCGATTCAAGGCAGCCAGGTCACCCAGGCGCACTTACCAACCAAAACTAGCCTACTAAAAGAGCAGTCACTCCAAATCGGAAGTGACTGCTCTTTAGGTTACAAAATTAAGTTTGATGACGCAATGTCGTTGCATCGGTTTCGGCCACGGCTGGTTGTGGCTTGGTTTGGGCCCAGACGAGCAATTGCGCCTGGATGTTCTCCAAAATCTTCATTGAAAGCTGATAATCGCGTTCGGAGCCGGTACTGTTGAAGCTTAACGTACATGTTCCGGCGAAGGTGCTCGCGGCAATCTCCATGGTTGGTGAGGGATGGAAAGCACCGGAAAAGACGCAGTTAACGACTGATAGCCCGTGAAAACGCAGGCGTTGTTGGTCGATCACACCAAAGTTGGTGTAGCGCAAAGCGGGCTGCGGGAGCCAGCGATTGGTCATTTTGCGCATGACGGTGATTGGCATCGTATGGTTCATTTTTTGTAAATTGCTGAGGCGATATAGGAACGCGACCCGGGTTCGTTCAACCGTCAATAAATCGTGGACTTGCTTCACTAAGTCGTTGAAGGGTGCGTCGATATCAACGCGGATCGTGAGAAAGACGTTGACGGTCAGGTTAGCGACTTGGGTGACGTCTGCGGTTTCCGCGGTGAATCGGCGTAAATCAATTGGGCAGGGTAACGTCACCGTGGTGTGGCCAGTCAGGACTTGGAGGGCTTTGGCGTAAGCAGCCAGGATTGCTTCGCTAATACCGACATCTTGAGCTTTAGCCACACGACGGACGCGCATGAATTGCGTACTGCTCAGCATGACGTGACCACCGTGGCGGAGATTGATACCCGGATAGTGGGGTAGTTTCACCATGCCAGTCACCATTGGGGCGTGTCCGCGTGGTCGGGAGAATTGCCGCTGAATCTTGGTGATAATTGGCCGTAAACGACGCTCATTATGGAGGTTAGTCAGGTCTTCTTCATTGTAGGCTTGTGCGAGTAAATATAAGTATTCTTTGAAGCCCCGATTGTCAGTCAGCAGGTGACTCATAAAAGCCTGCAAGACATCGTAATCGCCATGATGGATGACGAAGAGTCGCAACTGGGGCCCGTTCGTAAAGTCAAAATCAGTATTTTCAGGACTGTACGGGCTCTGAACTTCTTGGATCACTTGGTTGACTGGTTGATCAGTAACGACGAAGCAATTACGGTCAACTTGGTAGTGGCCGAAAATCTCGGGCACGACTTGTGCGGAAGTGAGAACGGCAGCCTTAAGTCGTTCAACATCGATCTGGCTGGAAAAGACGATGCGTGAACGCATGAGTGGTGCGGTGCCAGTTGTATGTAACATATTTAAAAAATCAAGTGCTTCACCACGATAATACACGATTAACCCCCCAATCATTTTCTCTAATCATTAGTATAGCAGACTCAATTCAATGCGATAGGTACGGCAGTTTGTTTTTGGAAAAAGTTAAGAAACATTTTTGAAAATTTATTAATGTGCCGTTCAAACCGGACTTGAGTCACTCATGATTGAAAATCATTAGGGTGCTGGCCTGCGGATTAAAATAATTATTGTCGTCAACGTAAATGATTTCAACTAGTACGACGGTGGCAACAGTCACGTGGTCAACCAAGCTTGCGTTGTCCTAAAAGAATCGTATTTTTTTGAAACCGGTTCCGACCATTACCAGAAAAAGGGGTATACTAAAGTTAACTACAACTTAAAGGAGTTTGAACACGATGAAGATTGTCGCACTTGTCGGAAGTATTCGACGTTCCTCGTATAACCGGCGACTGGCAACGTTTGTCCAAAAACGTTATGCGGATCAGATGGACGTCACGATTCCGAATCTCAGTGAGTTACCTTACTACGATCAGGATATTGAATTAGAAGCACCGGCGGATGTTCAGGCATTCAAGCAGTCAGTCTTAGCAGCCGATGGTGTGATTTTTGTCACACCGGAATACAATCATAGTATTCCTGGGGTGCTGGGCAACGCCATTGACTGGTTGTCACGTGTCGAGCGACCGTTGATCGGTAAACCGGCGATGATTCTAGGCGCGACCATGGGACCCTTAGGAACCGTACGGGCGCAGAGTCATTTGCGCCAAATTCTGGATTCACCAGGCGTTGGTATGCGCGTCTTACCGGGCGATGAATTCTTGCTAAGCACCGTTCAAGCCAAGATGAATGCCGCTGGACAGATTACGGATGACAAAGTGGTGGCATGGCTCGATCATTGTGTTGCAGATTACCTTAAGTTTGCTCACCAATTAGCTGTTCGCGACTAATTCGGATCAATTATATGGATAAGGGGAAGTTTCAGATGAACAAAGAACGTAAGCTGATTTATGTCATTTTAAATGATGAAGATGTTGAATATGATTTGGAAGAATTACCAGATCAATACGTGGTCTATATTCGTCAGCAGGCTGGTGATCCACGCGACTTGCCGTTAGTGAACACTGAGATTCAAAACTTATTTAAGGACGCCGAATTGGACTTTGAAGAAAAGGTCAAACCAGAAAATCACAAGGCTGACATTGTCTTAGCCGTAAAGCGCAGCGTTGTTGCCGACGATTAACCTAAATAGCATCAAGTAATATGGTCGTAGCGGATCGGAATTTTGCCGCTACGGCTTTTTTTAGTTAACATGACGTTAACAGAACTGATTCCAAGGAGCATAGAAAATGACAATTGAAACCTTATATCAACAACTATTAGCGGCGATGGGCCCGCGGCATTGGCTCGAAGATGGTGTCCCACCGGCCGAAACGCCGTGGGAGATTTTATGGGGTGGCATCCTAGTTCAGAACACCAATTGGCGCAATGTAGATTATGCGCTGGGGAATTTGAAGACGGCGACTGGCTTTGACCCTGAACGGCTACTAGCTTTAAGTGATGAGACGCTGACGAAATTGGTCAAACCCGCGGGCTTCTATACGCGCAAGGTGCCGACATTGAAAAGTCTGGCGGCGTGGTGCGGCAGATATGAGTTTGATCTGGCACGGATGCGGGCGCTACCGGCAACGCAGCTCCGCAGTGAATTGAAGGCGCTACGAGGTATTGGTGACGAGACGGCCGACTATTTTAGCATGTATGTCTTTCATCAGCCGACGATTATCGTTGATACGTACTTGCGGCGCTTGTTCACATGGCTCAACCAACCGTTACCCAGTAACTACATGCGTGCGCAGCAGTTGATTATGCAGGCGCGGGACTACGATTTGACGACGGCATGGGAGTTTCATGCATTGGTCGTGGATTTCGGCAAGAATGTCAAGACTGCGGCTGATTTTGCACACTCATCCTTGGCAACGCAACGATTAACACTTGATTCTAAAGGTTTGGCAAACTAATTAAGTAAGCTCTGAATCTAGTCAGAACCGCTGGATTTCAAACGGGTTTGATTGACCGTCCGAATGGGGGCGGTTATTATTAGATTTATAAAAGAAAACGCTTTTATAGTTAAAGGCGTGACTTGGTGAGTTAGGTCAACGACGATTGGTTGTTCGGGGTCGTATTAGCTATTTTTAATCGCCAGTGGTCGTTGAGCTTGGTTTGTTAACAACGCGATTAATTGAGTCAAAGGGGGAGAATCGCTATGAAGCAAGTGCATTTATTAACGCCGGTCGCAGGGCAGCTAGTTCCGCTTAAGGCGGTCCACGATCCAGTATTTTCACAAGGCATGATGGACGAAGGCTTTGGGATTGAACCAACTGAGGGCCAGGTCGTTGCGCCAATCAGTGGTAAGGTAACGATGGTGGCGGCTAGCCTTCACGCCATCGGTTTTACGGGGAACAATGGTCTGGAAGTGCTCGTGCATTTAGGAATCGATACGGTCGAATTGGCGGAGAACCCACCGTTTACCGTCACCGTCCATGTCGGGGATACCGTGGAAGCGGGTGACAAAATTGCCACGATGGATCTGATGGCGATTGCGAATGCGCATAAGGCCACCACCGTCATTATGGCCGTTACGAATTCGGTGGATCACGTCACCAAGCTGACACCAGAAGTCGGTGAAGTCCGTGCGGGTGTCGTTGGCGCGGTCGTTGAACTCAAAGAGGACGTGCCGGCACAGCCTATCGTTAAGGGCCAGGGTGGCAAGTACGATGAACTCGCCACTCAAATCATTGCCCAAGTAGGTGGACCGGTCAATATCAAGAGTGTCATCCACTGCATTACCCGAGTTCGTTTTTACTTGAAAGACGAAGGCAAGGCGGACGATGACACGATTCGCAATCTCAAGGGTGTCATCGATGTGGCTAAGGCGGGTGGTCAGTATCAAGTGGTGATTGGTCCCGCAGTTAACGACGTCTATGATGCGATCGTTGGGCAGCTTGGGGCTGGCTTTGGTGACGCGGATGCCTCCGCCGTTGCGATGGAAAAGGAAGCGAACCGGCTCGCCTGGCAGAAGATGTCGCCGTGGCAGAAAGTGAAACACGGGTTTAGCAGTCTGATTGGGGTCATCACGGGCTCCATGATACCAGTGATTGGCTTGTTGGCCGCTTCTGGTATCTTAAAAGGGATTCTGTCGTTACTGACTAATTTCAAGATAGTTTCGGCAACCACGCCGACCTACGTTATCATCAACGCGATGGGCGACTCGGTCTTCTACTTCCTACCGATTTTCGTGGGCTTCACGGCTGCTAAAAAACTCGGTGCGGATCCCGTTATCATGGGAATTGTTGGTGGGGTGCTCACTTATCCAGCCATCGTTGGGATGGCGACGACTGGTAAGGTGACCGGACACCTGTTAGGGATGGCGATCAATGCCAACTTCTTCGGAATCCCGGTACACGTGGCTTCCTACACGTACTCGATCTTCCCAATGATTGCGGGGGCCTGGTTAGCAAGTAAGTTGGAACCATGGCTCAAACGGGTGATTCCAACGGTGCTACGGATGATTTTTGTGCCACTGTTTGAAGTTGTCTTGATTTCTGGTGCGATTATCCTGATTCTCGGCCCAGTCATTACTGCGTTATCTGGCGCTTTAGCTGCCGGAATCGTGGCGATTTACAAACTAAGTCCGGCTATCTCTGGCTTGATTATTGGTGGGTTCTACCAAGTACTGGTTATCTTCGGGCTACACTGGGCGATCATTCCAATCGTGGTCAACGACATTACTACAACGGGTCACAGTTACCTGAACGCCATCGTTTCTGCAACGATGGTCGCGCAAGGTGGTGCGGTCTTGGCCATTGCCTTGAAGTCTAAATTCGCTAACATCAAGGAACTCGCATGGCCAGCGACGATTTCAGCTTTCTGCGGTGTCACTGAACCTGCAATGTACGGGATCAACTTGAAATACGGTCGGGCCTTCATCACCGCAAGTATCGGTGGTGCGGTCGGTGGGTTCTTGACTGGACTCTTTAACGTCAACATGTGGGGCTTTGCCGGCTCCCTGATTGGATTCACCTCCTTCTTCAATCCGAAGGGCATCGACTTCAGCTTCTACGGTTTCTTGATTGCATCCGCAGCTGACTTGATTGTCGCCTTCGCATTGACTTGGATGTTCGGCTTCTCAGACAATGACGTTAAGAATGTGAAGACGGCGCCGAAGAAGAAGCATCTTGGGCAGCAGGTCGCATAGGCTAAACGGGTAGAATTGAATGGTTTACTGAGATTTGGCTAAAATTTTTAGCGTAAAATTGAGATCTTATTGGCAGTCATCGTAAATTGGTGGCTGCCAATTTTTTGTGGTCGTAGCGATGATGGTTGGGGGACGATGACTTAAGCGCAGTGCACGCCAGTTTCTAAGTCAGCAGGAAACAGACTTTTATGGTACCTTCCTGACCATAAGCAGTTTTGATTGACAAACGCAACTAAATCCGGTTTAATGTAACTAATGAAGTTACAAGAAGGGGCGGGTTAAGATGAAATATGCGATTACAGGTGCTACGGGTCATTTGGGGCAACAGATTGTTGCGGCTATCAAACCGTTAGTGGACCCCAGCGACTTATATTTAGGTGTTCACACGCCTAGTAAAGCACGGGCTTATCAACAACAGGGCATGCAGGTGATGGCAATTGATTACCAACAGCCAGAACGATTAAAAGCTTTTTTCCAAGATAGTGATGTCTTGATTTATATTCCAAGTAAGAGCCACGATAGTTATTCGCGGGTACAAGAGTTTGAAAATGTCTTAGCGGCAGTTCAGCAAGCGAATGTGCAGCATTTGTTAGTGATGGGCTTTATTGCTGATCAAGTCAACAATCCCTTTGCGCTGTCGGCGTTTTACGGCTACGTGCCGCGGCGATTAGCTGGGACTGACCTCAATTATACGATTGTCCGCAATGCGCTGTATGCTGATCCGTTGGTGCCCTATTTGCCCGAATTAATCGAGCGGCACAACGTCATTTATCCGATGGGCGACCAAGCTTTGAGCTTTATCAGTCAGTCGGATAGTGCCGCGGCGTTTGCCAAGGTCGCAACGACGCCAGCCTTATTACAACGCGGCCGCATCTACACGCTGACTCAAGAGCAGGCCTACACGATGCCAGAATTGGCGGCCGTTTTGAGTCAAGTTAGTGGACAATCGATTGGCTATCAACCGGTATCGTTGCAGGCCTTCAGCGACATGTATAATCAGAATAATGAAGGCCCGATGTTAGCGTCAATGTACGCGGGTGGGGCCATGGGATTGTTAGCAACGGTCAGCGATGACTACCAGCAGATTATGGGCCAGCCAGCACAATCCTTAACTGACTACTTACAAACGACGTACCGTCTTAGCTAATTAATCACACAAAATTCCCAGTGAGTTAATGGTGGCGACTAGATTCCATGCTATAATCTAGTGTAATAGCAATTTTGGAAAGGAGGCGCCAGCATGGCAAACGGGACGCGTAGAGATTTACGCGAGCTATTCCATAAGGGTCAACTAACGATTGGCATTAGTGAATTGAGCAGAATGACTGGTGTCTCGCCACGACAACTGCGGTATTGGCAAAAAAAGGGGTACATTATTCCTAAGAATGAGGATGAGCCAGGTCAGGCACGCATTTATACCATGAAAATGGTTATCAAAGCGGCCGCGATGAGTAACTTACTCCAAACTGGTTATACGTTGAAGGCGGCGGCTGCTCAGGTGGATGAGCGGATGCGACCAGCCCAAACGATGTATCACGTCATCTTTGATCGGTATCAAGGGTATCAAGTGGCGGACGATGGCCAGATTCTAGTCGATTTGGGGCCATTTGACCCCCAACCCGAGCAGGAATTATTTGCCAAACTCGTGGGGGACAAAGTGGTGTTTGATTTGAAGAATCGGCGGGAATTAGAGTAGTGAAGTCCTTAGGTCTGGGGGAATCTCAGGCCTTTTTGTGACGGATAGGCAACTTGTGAAAGTAGGAAAAGCAAGATGAAAACAATTAAACTAATCGTAAGCGACATCGACGGTACCTTAGTTGACAGCCACGTCCAATTATTACCCGCGACGATTACGGGTGTTCAAGCGGCGGTCGCAAAGGGTGCAAAGATGGTGTTAGCTTCAGCGCGCTCACCCAAAGGGATGTTTGGTATCGCCCAGCAGTTGGGGATTAATTCTACAATGATTGCGTATAACGGGGCGCTAACGGCAACCACTGATGCCAATGACCAACTGACAGTCTTTGAGGAACGGGCGGTTGCTCCTGAATTGGCGCGGTCGGTTCAGGCGTTGATCGCGCGAGAATGGCCAACTGCTTCCATCAATATTTATACGAATAATGACTGGTTGGTGGCCAGCATGGGTCAGTGGGAGCAACAAGAAGCTGACGGCATCGGCTATCAACCACACGTGGCTGACCTTGCCGACTGGCTACAAGTGGCGCCAACGCCAGTGCACAAAATTATGATTATGGCAGAGGCTGCTGTGATTCAAGCAATCGAGCAACGACTACAAACGTCTGAATTTAAAGACTTAGCCGTTTATCGTTCTAAAGCGACGTATCTAGAAATCGTGGCCACCGGTGTTACCAAAGCCGCTGCTTTGAAAAAACTGTTGGCGGATGAACAACTCGCAACAGCTGAAACGCTGGGGTTCGGCGATAACTTCAACGATGTTGCGATGCTCCAAGAAGTGGGCGTCGGAGTGGCGATGGGCAACGCGCCTCAAGCTGTTAAGGATGCCGCGGATATGGTAACGACTGATAATGATCATAATGGTATTCAACTAACCTTAGCACGGTATTTTGCTGATGTAACGCGTTAATTAGTACGTTCGGCTGAGAAACGTTAAAATAATACAAAAGAGGAAGTCCCCAATATGTGGGCTTCCTCTCTTTGCTGTATCCAAAATAGTGTCTGATGGATAGCTGGCTTATTATGAGCGCACTAAGATTTCTTGAATGGCCGCACTAGCTTCCAATGGTTGATGTCCCAAGACATTTGCCAAGTCTGCTGACGTTTCAGCTAGGGCACCATCATTGATTGGAGCTTGAAATGAGGCAAATAAAGCAGCGGTATCATGATCGAGGCCAGTCGCTTCAAGGGATTGCGTGTATGCTTCCTGACTGACTTGCGTAATCTTAAATCGGTTACCAGTTGCTTTTTGAAGTGCTTGACCGAGTTCGGCATAGGTGCGAGCTGCTCCTGCAAATTCGTACACTTCTTGAGGATCTTCTGCCATCAAAACGTTCGCGGCAGCCGCTGCGTATTCTCGTTCCAAGGCCCAGCCAGCCGTATTGTTAGTCCAATACAGGGCTTCTTGATTATGATTGCCGCTTTGTAAGAATCCCATTTCGTTTTCCAAATACCAGTTGTTGCGCAGAAAGCTGTGCGCAATATTGGTCGCTGTAATGGCATTTTCGGTCGCACGATGGTCACTAGCGAGGGCACTAACTGCTGTCTGTGCGTGGGGGAAACTAGTGTAGGCGACAAATTTAACATGTGCGGCGTTGAGTGCGGTCACGACATTTTTATGAGCAGTGGCCCGGTCAACGGGACCGCCGGGTTGTGAGGAGACGAAGAGCACGCGTTCGACATCTTCGAAGGCTTTCGTCATGGCGTCGACATCGTCATAATTTCCGATTCGAATTGGATTATCAGGAAATAGTTGCGTGGCTTTGTCCTGATTACGAGCAATTACTAACACATTTTCAGGACCGATTTTAGCATTAAGCGTACTAACGGCACTTTGGCCAAACTTGCCAGTAGCGGCAGTGACAGCATATTTCATAAGTAAAACATCCTTTCAGCTTGCTGTATCAATAAAAATTACAGTAATCAGCTTATCACATGTAACTTCAAAGTCAACAACTTTGCTTGTGATAATTGGAAAGACTACTACTTATACGCCGAATATCGGTTGGTTTCCTAGAGAAATAATGGCTGTGATTCTGTCGTAATGTGTTACTAATGTAGTTTCACCATGGATTTTGGGTTGCCCGCAATAGCCGCCGTTTTTGATTCATGTTCAAAAAAATAGGATTAAACAACATTGCGTTATCTAATCCTATTGATGAAAATCAGTGGTAAATGATGTGGCGTTATTTATTATTCAGCGAAGTCAAAATCCGCTGCGCGACCTGGCTGTTAAAGTCGTTGGTCTGCAAGCGTTCGAAGACTTCTCGCATAATGTGCATCAGTTGTTCGTCTGACAATCCTTGAGCAGACAAGGTATTCAGCATGACTTGCAAGAGATCTAGGGGCAATACTGGACGCTGGTCAGGATGGGCGCTGAAGAATTCCTGTACCGCTTGGTCGTGTAATTGCCAGTATACGGGGTTTTGCACGTCGTCGAAAATCGTTTTGAGTTGTTCCAGCGCCGGGGTCAACGGAATGTTTTTGGCGATGATCGTCGTCAACACGCCATCACGGGCTGGAATGCGAACATCCGCCACGTAATCCTTTAACAATAAGAAGTGCGTCTTGAACGGTGGCCGTAGTGTAAAGGTCATCGTGAGTGCAATTTGGCTATCAGTAGCTGCCATGGAGATTCCCCCTTCGAAAAAATAAATTAATTAATGGCGTTTCGTAAAGCGTACGACCGCCTCACAGCGCGCCGTTTGCGGGAACATATCGATCGACTGAATGTAGTCGACTTGGTAGCCGCGCGTCAATTCTTGTAAATCACGCGCAAGGGTCGATGGATTACAAGAAATATAGACGAGTTTTTCTGGTGCGCTTTGTAAGATAGCGTCGATTAACACGCCGTCCAGGCCGGTACGTGGTGGGTCGACGACCATCGCGTCCGGTGTGAATCCGCTGGCTAACCATTGTGGCAGTAAGACTTCGGCTTCGCCAACTTCGTAGTGGGCGTTCGTGATTTGGTTGCGTTTCGCGTTAGCGTTGGCATCCGCAACCGCGGCCGGAATCGTATCCATACCCCGAACTTCTTTGGCGACATCCGCGAGTGACAGGCCAATCGTTCCGACCCCCGAATAAGCGTCGACTAAGGTCTCGTTAGGTGCTAAGTCGAGTGCTTCGCGTGCCAACCGATACAACTTCTTGGTTTGTTGCGGATTCAGTTGGAAGAATGCCCGTGCAGACAGGTCGAAGACTAAGCCGTCGAGTTCCTCCGTAATCGTTGGTTTACCAGCGAGTAAGGTGGTTTGATCACCCCAGATGAGGGACGTCTTACCAGCGTTAACGTTTTGCATGACTGAGACGACCATTGGTAACTTTTCAGCAATCTTCATCAACAGTTGGTGCTTCTTGGGTAGCTTAGGCGTATTGGTGATGAAGACTAGTTGGACTTCACCAGTTGCGGCGGCTTCGCGAACGACCAACGTTTTAACGATGCCTGAGTTGTGAGTTTCATCGTAAATCGGCACTTCGAGTTCTTCTAACCAGGCGACGACTTGACGCATCACCGTCATGGTTGCTGGCATTTGAACGGAACAAGTCGGTAAGTCGACTAGGTCATGACTATTTTCTTTGTAAAGTCCGGCGGCGACGTGACCATCGATCATCCGAACTTGAAATTGGGCCTTGTTGCGGTAGGCATACGGGTCAGCCATGCCAATCGTTGGCCGGACGTCGTAGTGGCGATAACCGGCTGGTCGATATTTTTCGAGTGCTTGGCGAATCAAATCTTGTTTGAACGTTAATTGTGCCGGGTAGTCGAGGTGTTCGAGCTCGAAACCACCCACTTCGCCCGCGTAGACGTCTTGTGGATCGACGCGGTCCGGGCTTGGTTTACGAATACTGCGAATTTTAGCTTCCAAATACCGCGGATGGACTGCGGTGACTTCAGCGACCACGACTTCTTCTGGTAGGGCGCCTTTGACGAACGTAATCACGTGCTTATAGTAACCGATTCCTTCGCCATTGATGCCGAGGCGCCGAATCGTGAGTGGAAAACGTTGGCCGATCGTAACGGTCGACTGCACCTTCTCGGCCGGTTGCTGCCGGCGTCGATCATTGTGTGATCGGGATTGGTGCGAATAATGGTTAGATTGTGGCATAAGTTTAATTTTGACCTCGTTTTTCTGTGAACTGTGTTAACTCCCATTATAGCATGGCGGGAAAGCGACAATCACTGAGTAGTTTTCATTGAAAGCAGATACATTATCAGGTTATAATGATTCTAATCTAATAACGGGGGTGGCTAGAAATGAAGGCGTTAATTTCGTTGTCACAGGTTAATTATCAAGTTGCGGATCAGCACATTTTGCATGATATTAATTGGCAGATTCCGGCGGGGGCCCACATCACGTTGACTGGGCCGTCGGGGGGCGGCAAGAGTACTTTATTGCGAATCATGGCGGCCATGATTTCGAAAACGAGTGGTGACTTGCAGTTTGAGGGCCGACCGATTGAAAGTTACGACCCCATTATGTATCGGCGGAAAGTCTCGTATTGTTTCCAACAACCGACCTTATTTGGCGAAACGGTGGCGGACAACTTGGCCTTTCCCTATCAGATTCGCAAACAACCAATGGATACCAGCCGCGTCGTGACGGCCTTACAGAACTTCGGTTTGTCAGAACGGACCTTACACCAACCCGTCACCGAGCTTTCCGGTGGGGAGCGGCAACGGGTGGCCTTGATTCGCAACGTGTTATTTTTACCACAAGTCCTGCTTCTAGACGAAGTGACGGCGGGATTAGATGAAGCGAACAAGGATATTGTCCACCAGTGGTTACGGCGACTTAATGAGCAGGAACACGTCACGACCATCATGATTAAGCACGATACGACGGAGATTGCCGCAGCCGACCAGCTCGCGAAAGTTGTCGATGGACGCTTGGAGGTGCACGCATGAATTTAGCAGTTAATAATACATCGTTGTTTCTCGCAGCCATGTTAGTCTTAGTTGCGCTCGGGATTAGCTTGTGGCAAAAATTGGGCTTAGACAAGGACATTATTATTGGTGTCGTTCGCGCAGTCGTTCAGTTGTTCATTGTCGGCTACTTGTTGAAGTACATTTTCCGCGTTAATAATTTATGGCTGACGCTAGCGATGATGGGCTTCATTATCTTTAATGCGGCGTGGAATGCGAAAAAACGTGGCCCGGGCATCGACCACGCGTTAGGAATCTCACTATTAGCCATCTTTGTCAGCACCGGCGTGACGTTGGGCGTACTCGTTTTATCAGGGGCCATCAAGTTTATTCCGTCCCAGATGATCCCGATTTCTGGGATGATTGCGTCGAATTCAATGGTCGCGATTGGGTTGGCCTACCGCAGCTTAAATAGTCAATTCCATGATCAACGTCAGGGCGTGCTGGAACGACTGGCACTCGGGGCGGGCTTGCTAGATGCTTCGATTGCCATTGTCCGCGAAGCGATTCGTACTGGAATGTCGCCAACAATTGATTCTGCCAAAACAGTCGGGTTGGTCAGTCTGCCAGGTATGATGTCTGGGCTGATTTTTGCCGGCGTCGATCCTGTGCGGGCCATCAAGTACCAAATCATGGTGACGTTCATGCTCTTGTCAGCGACGAGCCTGGGCTCGATCATCGCGTGCTACTTGGCTTACCGCAACTTCTATAATGCCCAGAAACAACTAAAGTAATGTGATGGGCCACGCAGCTTGGGTGGGCCATTGCTGGTTTTAGGCTAAATGATGACAATTATCAAATCAGTTAGGCCAAAGTAATGGTTCCTGATTGCAGTCCCGCGGCGACTCCGATATGATGGGAGCTGAATAAAACGTTATGCGGGGGTGTTGATGTGAATAATGCGGCAGTGTGGGTCCCAGTTCCAGCCGTGTTTTACTGGGGTTGGCTAGTGCCAATCTTCTTTGGAACTGGCTTTGGGTGGCGGTACCATCGCGATAAAGTGCGCTTAGGTAACGGCATCTGGTTTTCGCTATTTTTCTATTCCTTTTTAGCCATGTTGGCCGTGACGATTCTCGGCAGTAATATTCATTGGCTAATCATCATCAGCGGCACGTTATTTGTGTTGTTACTACTCTTGATTGGGCTGATTTTCGCGTTACAGGCCTTTCTTCTATTATGGAACGCCTGGATTATGTGGCGTCATGAAAGCCATACCTTGTCCAATATGTTGACCTTGTATCTGGGCTTAGCGATTCTGATTTTGCCATTTATCGGCAATCGGGTGAGTCAGTACGTCCCACAACCAGTCAGCCATTTCATGGCGATTTTTCCCAACCTCGTAATACTCTACGTGGGATTTTGGTTCTATAACTATTTGACGATGCTGACGATTTATCAATTTAACTGGCCGCGATTACGGCAAGATTATATTATTGTCCTGGGGGCGGGCTTGCTGGATGGTAACCGGGTCTCACCATTGCTAGGTCAGCGGATCATGCGTGGCTTGCGATTTTATCAAAAGCAACAGCGTAAGACGCAGCACCCCGCCATCATGATTTTTTCTGGTGGTCAGGGTGGTGACGAAACGGTTCCAGAAGGCCAAGCGATGCTAGATTATGCGATTGCCCACGGTTTGCCGGCGTCGGCTGGTTGGGCGGAGACGAAGTCCAAAACGACGCTGGAAAATATGCAGTTTAGTAAGCACTTGATTGACCAGGGCCCAATCAAGCAACCGCGCACGATTTTTGTAACCAATAACTACCATACGCTGCGAGCGGGGATGTTTGCCAAGCAAGCGGGGCTCAAAGCGGATGGCATCGGCGCGCGCACGGCCCGGTTCTTCTTGCCTGATGCGATCTTGCGAGAATACATCGCCATCTTCGTCCGCAATAAGTGGTGGCACGCGCTGGCGGTGGTGGGGCTGTTGATTATGTCACTACTGCTGGTGTGGTTTGATGCTTATTATGCTGGGTGATGACAGAACGGCTCGTTAGTAGCTCCGGTTAAAGTCGGTAGCGACATCGTTTTAGTGAGCGAGATCCAGATAATGCTAGATTAAAAGTGGCGCCTCAAGAATTGATTGCAAAATTCTTGAAGCGCCACTTTAGGTTTTCGGTGGATCAAAATGAACAAGTTGTTGGCCGTAGTTGGTCGGGGTCGTGTATGTGTTAGATACCAAGAATCGTATTGAACACGCTTTGCGGTAATTTGATAGTGTTCTTGGTAGCACGCCGTTTGTTCGCGCTTTGGCGGCGTAACAGGGCGGCCTTTTTGGAAACGCTATGCTTGTCACCGTTGACGGCCGCATTTTTACGTAATGGCGGCACATCCACGCGCGCTAGAACTTTCCCTTCCACGATCGCCTGAACCGGTGTTGGATACAATTGGCGTGGCACGGTTGATTTCAGCCCAATGACTAATTGCTGGGTCATTTGTGGCGCGTCTTCGCGATGAACGACGAAGGTGAGCGCGTCCACGGGTGCGTAGTTGATATCGACTTCCACTTTGACGAGATCACTCGCCTCATTATCGTAAAACGTCGTATTGAGACTCGCAAACCTGTGTGAGACGGATTTGAATTCAGAGAAGAAGTGGGACGCGATTTCAGACAACGGAATTTTGACCACAGCAACGACTAGCTCGCCATTGTTCGATAAGTCGATTAGGGTCCCTTTGTGTTGTTCAGCGAGCTTCAGTACCGCGTTCAAACTAGCATCGGGCGTCGTAATTTCGGCTTTCATGAAGGGTTCTTCGACTTGCTCGATCAAGCTGAAAGCGGGAAATTGCACTGGATTGTTGACGACGACGTGCTGCCCGTTTTTGAGCGTCACGTGATAGGTCACATTCGGCGCGGTCGTCAGAACATCGATGCCATACTCATCCTGCAGTCGCTCACGGATGATCTGAAGGTGAAAAGCGCCCAGAAAGCCACAACGAAAGCCGACGCCGAGCGCTTCTGACCGTTCTTCAACGAATGTAAACGAGGGGTCGTTCAAGTTCAATTTTTGGACGGCCGCTTTGAGTGCGGGGAAATCATTGTTTTGCGGATACAAGCCAGCGAAGACCATTGATTTTGCAGGTTCGTATCCGGGGAGGGGCTGACTAGTCGGTGTCTCCGCGGATGTCAGGGTGTCGCCGACGCGAATTTGTTTGGGGTCTTTGATGCCCGTGACCACGTAGCCCACATCGCCGGCATGTAAGCTGGCTTGGGGCAACATGTTCGGTGTCATGACGCCAATTGATTTACTGGTGAAATGACAGTCAGCAGCCATTAAATTGAGCGCTTGTGGGGACTTGAGTTGACCGTCAATCAGTCGAACGTAGGCGATGACGCCTTGATAGGGATCGTACAATGAGTCGAATACTAAGGCCTTTAGCGGAGCGGCAGCATCTCCAGTGGGTGCGGGGAGCCGGGTCCGAATGGCTTCTAAGACGGCGGGAACGCCTTGGCCCGTTTTGGCGGAAATCAATAAGACTTGGTCTGGCGTAAACGCTGACTCGAGGTCGTGTAATTCTGCCAAGGCGGCTTCGATGTCCGCTGAGGCTAGATCGACTTTATTGAGCACCGGAATCAGGGGTAAATGGTACTTTTTAGCAATGCGATAATTGGCGATGGTTTGGGCCTGGACGCCTTGAGTTGCATCGACTAATAAAATCGCACCCTCCGTAGCCGACAAACTTTTAGCGACTTCGTAATTGAAATCAACGTGACCCGGAGTATCAATTAAATTGTATTCGTATTCCTGCTCATCCTCGCCCTGATAATAATTGCGAACGGTCCGCGCCTTGACGGTGACCCCATGGGCTTGTTCAACTGCCATATCATCTAACAGCTGGGCCCGTTGTTCGCGCGTGCTGACAGTCTTGGTCAGTGCCATGATTTGGTCTGCTAGGGTCGATTTGCCGTGGTCAATATGGGCGATAATAGCAAAGTTACGAATATTGCGTTGGTTCATTTTTTCGAAAACTCCTCTAAATATTGGATTAAATAAAATTTGATCTGTTGTTGTGCTTCGGGCACCAATTGGATTTCAAAATCCGGATAGGTCCGTGCTAACTTCTGGTGATTAAAACTCGTCAACGAGGCCATGTTCATGAGACCGCTGATGATCCCACTTTGCACAATAAATAGGTGACTGAACTGGGCCTGTTCTAACAAGTGGTCAGTTTGAATCACTAACTGTTGACCCAAGCGCTGGCTGACGGCATACAACGCATCTCGTTGTGCGATGGTCTCGGCCATGTTCGCTTTACCTTCAAGGATGGGCCCGCGAATCGCATTCAAACGAATCAAAACGTCATGCTGCTCGATCAATCGTTTCGTCTGCTCGACCATCCAGGCGATATACTCAGATGCTGAAAAGTTTGCTTCTTGTGTCAGTGCTGCAATTAGCTGCTCAAAATAGCGCTGGTAATCTTCCAACAAGATGGTCATGAACAGGTCTTCCTTGGTGGCAAAGTAGCGAAACGTCGTGCCCTTAGAACTACCCACAGTTTCAGCAATCTGCTGCATCGTAATTTCCGTATAGCTGTTATGAGCAAACAAATCGATGGCGGCCTGCATGATTGCCTGCCGTTTGGCCGCTTTTTGGTTGGGGGTGTAAATATTAGCCATGTGAACACCTTCTTTTTAAAAATGACTGGTGGTTATCTTTGGATAGGGTACACCAAAAATAACTGGTGGTCAATTTTGATGATCAACCTAATGGAAGCTAAGCGGTCTGGTCGAATATGGAAGTATAGTTCCATATTTTAGAAAGTTGGGTGTAAATGGAAGTATACTTCCATATTTAACAAATAACAGCTAAAATGGAACTATACTTCCATTTCAGAAATTAACCGCTAAATCCAAAAGTGAGGTGCTATCCATGATTAAGCGTGCGGAATATCTAAGAAAACTCATTCAATTTCGAGATACCGATTTGATCAAGGTTATCACGGGCGTTCGGCGCTCCGGTAAGTCGGTTTTGTTGATGCAATATCGAGATTACCTAAAGTCTCAAGGCGTTGCCGACAATCAAATTATTTATTTGAACTTTGAAGAATTGGAACTTTTGAGCGTGCGTACTGCCGACGCGTTAGTCAAAGTGTTACAGCCTAAGCTGGATAAGCAACGCCACCAATATATCATGCTGGACGAAATTCAAATGGTCGACGGCTGGCAGACGGTGGTCAACGGTATTCGCGTCAGTTATGATTGCGACATTATTGTGACTGGTTCTAATGCAAAGATGTTGTCTGGTGAACTGGCAACACTCTTAAGCGGGCGTTATGTGGAGATTCCCATTTATCCATTTTCATTTAAAGAATTTTTAGCAGCTAAGGAGATCACGTCCGATTCACGTGAGGTGGACCAAGCGTTTTTGGCCTATGAAAAGTACGGTGGCTTCCCACTCGTTACCTTAAGTCCGGTAGCGCTAAAAGATGACATTTTATCGAGTTTGTATGACACGATTACGTTAAAAGACGTCGCAGAGCGAGCACAGGTTCGTGATATTACCTCACTGCGAGCGCTAGTCGCGTTTTTAGCCGATAATATCGGTCAATTAGTCCAACCTGCCAAGGTTGCGGGCGTATTGAAGAATGAAGGCATCTCGATTAGTAATCATACGGTTGAAAACTACCTACAGTTGCTAGAAGATGCGTTCTTATTTTACCGGGCGCGACAATACGATTTACGTGGCAAAAAGTATCTGAGAACTGCTGGTAAATATTTTATCGTGGATCCCGGGTTGCGACGGACGGCAATCGGTCGGCGGCCAGGCAATTATGCTGGTCAGCTTGAGAACGTGGTCTACGTAGAATTACAGCGACGGGGTTACACAGTAGACGTTGGCAAAATGAACACGAAGGAAATTGACTTTGTGGCCCGTAAAGTTGACCGCGTTTTATACGTTCAAGTATCTTATGAAATCCCGGCCAATAGCCATGAAACTGATAATTTACTGCAATTACGAGACAATTACGAGAAGTTATTGATCACGCAACGACATTATCCAGACATTCACGATGTTGATGGGATTCCGGTCGTTAATATCGTGGATTGGTTATTGCGTGATGCCCCTAGTGAGATGTAAACCAGGCTTAGCGGAACAAGCCACGCCGAAATGCTCATTTTATGACGATTTAGTTATACCGGCGCTTCAAATAATCGCGCAATGCTGCCGGTATCTGCACCACCGTGACATCTTCGCCGAGAAACTGCAACCAATCACCAAAGAAGGCAATTTCATCAGTTGTTGATGGTAGGTAGTGTCTCAAAATGCCTTGCATTTGATAAGGATCGGTGTAGGCAAGTGAAAGTGAGAATGGGTGGTAACGTTTAAAACGGCTAACGGCGGTCGCCCCGAGTTGTAACACGACATTTGGTTTGGGTGTGGCCGCTTTTAATTTGGCGGCAATCGTCTGGGAATCCAAATCGTTCTGCGCGGCTGCCACGCCAGTAATCTTGGCTAAGGGTAATTGGACTAAAGTCGTGGTGTCTAACTTAATAAATTCAAGCCACCACTGACTTTGTTCATGATATAGATGGGTAACGGCAATTTGATAGGTTTGACCGTGATTATCCGTGATCTGCATACACTGGCTGATAAGTAGTTGTTGAATCAAAGCCTCGAGGACGGGGTCAGGTAAGTCAGCGCGGTCAAGTAAGTTGGGATTTTGGGGATGAGTCCCATCAAAGACTAATTGTTGACTCAGGACTAGTAAATCGTCTTGTTGGGTGATTGGAATTAGACCAAGCAACTTTTCAGTAACGGTCCGACGACTAGTGAGGTAAGGCAGCTGTTGGTTGCGGGTTGCCATGAATGCAATGAACATCATTTTGATTTCGTCGGTCGTAAAATGAATGGCTGGGAGCACTTGATTACGCATGACCACGTAGCCACCGTTGCGACCTGGTTCGGATACGAGTGGTAGTCCTAAATCTTCGATTGTCCGAACATAACGAATAGCGGTTGAACGCGAAATATCGAATTCTTGCATCAGTTCTTTGAGTGTAAACTGGGAGCGGTTGTTGATATAGCGCATGATTAAGTTAATGCGGGTTGTTTTATTCATCGGAAACCTCCTCTTAAATTAATGCTCTTGAATTAAAGGTGTCATTTTTTGATACGGTTTGTTGCTATTATAAAGGCAATCAAACGGAATACCAAGGTAATTCCCAGAAAGTAGGATTAATTATGGCAACTTATCAAATAAAAACAAAGGAACAATTTACTGTTGTGGGCTTGGAACTGACGATTAAGAGTCAGTTCAATGATTTTGCCGGAATTAGTCGTGAAAAGGCTGATTTTTGGCAACGCATCGAGGCGGATGGGGCGTTGGCCGAACTCAAATCTGGCGCCAAAGATGATTGTTTGTACGCGGTAAATGAAGCCGTCAATAATAAGATGATGTACTATGCAGCTGTTTTGCCCAAAAACGATACCCTCCGTGCTGACCGACGCATTGATTTTCCTAGTGGGCCTTATCTAGTCGTTACGGGAAGTGCAACGTCCCAAGATGAATTGGCTGGCCAACTAACTGGCGCTGTCTTTGGCGAGATTTTACCCCAACTGACCAGTCATCGTTATGTTGGTGGTCCCAACGCGATTCAAATCCAAGCTGTTGGTGACCAATTCAAAGGCGTCGCATTAGTCCCAGTCGTTGCCAACTAGGCCGCTTCAGTTCAGTCGCTGATTACTAAACATGTCAAAAAGCGCGTTCAGACCAAGTTCCTAAACAGGTCTGAACGCGCTTTTTAGTTTGGTGAGAAATCAAGGGTGGTTAATTACTGCTGGTAACCGTAATATCGCCGTCGTTGGTTGAAAGTCGATACTGGCTGGCAGCGGACGGATTCACTTGGTAGACGCCGTTGTCATTGGCATGGTGGCCGAAGATATTGAGGTCGCCGTCGCTGGTGTTAGCGTGAATCCCCGTTGTCCGGGGCGCTGTTCCACGGATGTCGCCGTCACTGGTTGAAGCCGACAGACTGTCTGTGATCCGATTATTATTGAACAAGATGTCGCCATCACTAGTAGTCATCCGCAGGGCTTTGAACCGGTTGTTGGTCAGGTGGATATCACCTTCATCGGTCGTGATTTTAGAAGCTGCGGTGGTGAAGTGGCTGTTAGTGACGCTGACATCGGGGTCACCGGCAATTTGCAGACTAGGGGCCGAGACCCGTGATAAACGGATGTTGCCACCTGATAACGCCATGGACTGATTGATTTTAACGTTGCTCAAATTAACGTCAGCATCATCGTTGAACACGTTTAATTGGTCGACAGTCACATTTTGTAAGGACAGGTTGCCGGTCTGATCGGATTCAGCGGTCACTTTTTCAACCGTAGTCCCCTTAGGAACCGTAATGGTCGTCGTATCGGTATATTGACCAGCGTTGCCGAACATGAAGCCGGCACTGTGCGAATCGTCGGCAGTCGAGGTAATCGTCAAATGCCCGTGACTAGTTTTGATTTTTGGAAACGTGCGGGCGGCCGTCACGGTAATCTTGGTGCTCGTCCCTTGCTTGATGATGATATTGCTGCTGGTATCAAGCGTGATTTCCTTCAACTGACTAACGTGGTAACTACGACTGCGATGACGCACGATATGAAAGCCTTGTTCCCAATAAATGCTTTGAATCCCGTTATTAGCGATGCCAAACATCGTTAAGATGAGTCCTAGCACCAATAAAACAACGCCAATTCTAATTGTCTTTCGCATGATGACGACCTCCTCTCTCTGCACGATTCTTCTTGACGAACCGGTGGTATAAGTTTTGCACGATTTTTGCGATCCCTTGAATAATCAAACTGATGAGCCAGATGAAGAGTGGCATGATCAGTAATTCGGCGCCAATAATCGCAAGCCCGCTACCGAGATAGAATAGGGCAACCCAGAGTGACTGACCAAAGACCCCAATTCCAGCGGTCAACATAGCGAAGGCTAATAGGGTGACGGCTACTAGGATGGCACCGACCGCGATAATAACGGCAAAGGCCGACACGGCGATGGCAAAGAACACGGCTAGGATTGCAATCAGGGCCGGAATGGTGATTGGCGTTGAGAGTAATGCCAGGACAATCAACCAGATAGTGCGGACGTTAGCTTGTGATTTTTGCCGTTTGGATGTATTGGCACTGAGATTCTCGTTGAAGCGAATGGAATAATCCGCCAGCACCTTGCGCTAACCCCAATTCAGCCACACAGTCATCGTAATTGTCGATGCCCGCGTCGAGCAGATATTCGCGATAAAATTCAACAACCTCATCGCGTTCGTCGTCGGTCAGCTGAACGAGTAAGGCTTCAAATTTGGATAAGTAGTCGTTCATCGGTGATCCTCCCCCTGTAATAGTTGATTGATAGCTAGGTAATACGTCTGCCACTCGGTCTGAATCGTGGCCAGTTGGGTCAACCCCGCGCTAGAAATTTGATAATAACGGCGGTTGCGCCCTTGGTAGGCCTGGTCATAAGTGGTGACCCAGCCATTCTTTTTCAGTCGTCGTAACACTGGGTACAGTGTGGATTCAGAGACCTTAATGGCTGCCTGTAGTCGCTGGGTCAGCGCATAACCGTAGTAATCCTGGTCTTTAAGACAAGCGAGCACGCAACCGTCGAGAAGCTCAGAACTGATTTGAATCGCCATTATTATCCCTCCTGTTATATTATACGTCGTATAGTATCGTTCACAGAGTAGTATACAGGTCGTAGTTGGGGATTGTCAAACGGAAATCGTGAGTTGTTGATCCTTGGCAGCTAGGGAATTTTGGATAACTAAAACAGGGCAATCAGTTGGATGGTTATTTGTTGCGTCTAGACTGCCAATTAAGCCGGAGTCAGTGGGGACAACCTATTAAATGGTAAATCGTGATACTAGCGTGATCGTCAACAATTTGCGGTCACACAAAAAGACGGTCAAGAAGATCGGCCGCCATTTTAACTAATAACACGTTAATAGAATAGGCAAAACGAACTGGTTTCTGTCAGAATGCTGAAAAGAAACCAATCACGAAGACAATCAGTAGAATCGCCCACCAGTAACCAGCTAAGAAGTCCCAAATGTTCATTTTGCCTAATTTACGGACGTAGCGGTTGTGCTTGGGGTCAAAGACGAATTCGGTCGAATCGACTTTTTCTTCCGGTTTTGCGCCAAAGACCAGCGTGTCTAAACCGACGTTAAAAATATCGGTGAGTTTAATCAGGTTGGTGAGGTCGGGGGTTGAATCACCTGCTTCCCACTTTGAAATCGCCTGGCGCGAGACAAATAGTTTCGCCGCTAAGTCGTCCTGGGTCGTGTTAGTTGATTTGCGAAGTTTTTTTAGTTGGGTGGGGAATTGATTCATGGTAGCGTCCTCCAAATAAGTAGTGTTAGAAATGTTTTTTTCTGAAAATCAAGTAGCCTAAAGTAACGAACAGTAAGGTGTAGCACAAGGTTCCCGTTAGTAATTGTGCGTTGGATAACTGGCTCGTCGCATAGTAGGTCACGTAGTTATAGTATTCCCGAGTTAGGTTAATCATGTTGAATGGATTCCATTTGATAAGCGGCAGCCAATCCCGGTAATTTAAAAGTGAACTAGAGACAAATTGGCCCATAAAGACAATCAGCAGGCTGATAATCGTTACGGTGGCATTACTGTTGATCAGGCACGAAAATAAGAAAACTAAACTAATGATGAACATTGTCGTTAGTAAATCCACGCCAACGGTTTTCAACATATTTTCCCAGAGTGGCTCATGGTAAAGATAAATGGTGGACCAGGACACGTGCGAGTTTAAGGGCGCATATCTGAGGCCAATCGTAAATAAGATGGCGATGGCGTGGAGAAAACAATCGTAGCAGAACAGCACCAGATATTTGGAGAGGTAAACAATCGCTTTATTGGGTGATTTGGTTAATAAGGTTAGAATCGCGTTGTTTTGAAACTCCATCGAAAAGGTCGTCGCGCCCACCACGACTAGTAATAAGATGATCCAGTCCGGCGAGTTGTAGTTTGTCACAGTTAATAGCTTACCTTCATTGTAACCGATTCCGTATCCGGTGATCACCATTAAAAGCAATAAGATAATTGGTGCCCACCACGTGATTTTTCGATGGCCTAGTTTGTAGAACTCTTGGTAGAGATTGCGGCGCAACATAACGAGGCTCCTTTCAAAATTAATTAAATCGCACGAACTTTAAATTGATGATAGCCAATTATTAGAAAGATGATGCTATAGACGAGCGTTCCGAGAACGAGTTGGCTATTTGTTAACAGTGACAGGTCTGCATAAGCTGGTGATGATAATTGCTGGGTCACAAAGACCATGTTGAAGGGGTTCCATTTTAGAATGCCTGCTAATGACGAAAAGGTCTTGATGATTGCGACCGAGAGACTGGCACCCCAAAAGACGATGATTAGGCCGATACCAATGACGGCGGCGTTGACCTGAATCACCATTAGTAACATGAAGGCCAACGTGATTAAGAAAAATGAGTAAAGCAGGGTGCTGGCATTATTGATCAGGACGATTTGCACTAATTGCGGCGTCCAAGGGTAGCGGTCGCCGGTGAAAATTGGCTTTAGGAGCATCGTGATTAAAGCGGAAACAACTGTCAGTAACAAGCCGTAGCCTAAAATAACGATTAGTTTAGCACCGTAAATCGCACGTTTACTAGTACTCTTGTAGACTAATGGCACAATGGTGCGGTAGCGATATTCCATTGATAGAAATGCGGAACCGACCGCAATCAAAATGAGTGTTATCCACTGGGGTGCCCCAAATTCAAACGTGATAAGTTGGGATGATAGTCGTGTCGTTTGGCCACTGTAAATCATCAAAAAGGGTAGGACTAGGAGGCCCCACAAACCGTTCTTTTGATGGATAAATTTATATAATTCAATCCTGAGATTAGTTTTCATGATGAGGGCCTCGTTGTTTTTCCAAGATAGTAACGATCAATTTTTCAAAACTCGTTTCGACTGGTGTCAGCTCGGTTAGGTAGAGGTCGTCTTGACGTAAGACTTTTTGACTATTAATTCGGTCAGCTTGTTTGATAATCAAATAAGGGGGCATCGACTGTAAATGCCACCTGCGCATTTTGAAGTGCGGTTATCGTTCGTGATTGATCGTTTGTCAGTAATCGATACTGCGTTTGATGGAGCTGGTTAAAGGTGGTGATTGGCTGATTAATGATAATTTGGCCGTTGTTGACGAGAATGATGCGGGTCATGATTTTCTGCAACTCACTTAAAATATGGCTACTAATCAGAAAAGTCGTACCCTGAGCTGCACGTTGCTTGATCAGATTTCTTACTAAAATCGTCGCTTCAATATCGAGACCATTCATCGGTTCATCTAGAATGACGAGTTGCGGCTGATTCAGCAGGGCAATGGCGATCCCTAATTTTTGCTTCATACCCAAGGAGTAATCTTTGGCTGGTCTGTCAATGTAGGGCGTTAATTCTAATTGTGTTACTAACTGCATCAGGTCAGTCTGGTCATGCGAGTATAACGTTAGGTTTTGCCGGCCTGTGAGGAACGGGTAAATGGCCGGATGCTCGATCAAGGCACCGACGTGGGTTAACGCGCTATGATTATTTTCGGTGACCAGCATTTGATTAATGCGAATCGTCCCAGTAAATTTTGTTAATCCCAGAATGGTTTTCATAATGGTAGTTTTACCCGCACCATTTGGTCCAATCAGCCCGACAATCTGACCTGGTGAAATATCAAACGTCGCGTGCATTACTATCGGTTTTCGTCGGATAAAGGTACTAACGTCTTGAAGTTCTAACATTATCCATCATCTCCAAATTCTAAGTTGATCTACGATTGAATGCTTCAATCGCTTCGCTACATCCAGCGTGGCTTTTTACCGCGTTACCTTCAAGCGGTTAAACGTAACATAGTCGCAAATGAAGGGAGAAGTAGCGCAACTCAGTGTGGCATAATTGCACAGAAATGCTGGTGTGACGCGGTTAGATAGGTTGCCCGGTAATTATCAAACAAGGTGGCCTGAGACCTTAAAATGTGGGCTTCGCGGCTTAACTTTGTGTCCATCACGTTCCAGTCATTGCCCAGAATACCTGGAGGCCGGTGTAGGACGCATCCACTACAGAAAGCTTACAGTAACTTGTACTGTTTCCAGTGGGGCTCAGCTGGCAGCACTTGAACTTAGAAAATAGCATTATCTAATCATCCTTAATGCTAATGAATAACTAGCACAACGCGTATAATATATATAGCGAAAAATCACATAGCACGATTATGTCATGGGTCCAATGGCAGACAATCATCATCCTAAAATTCCTGGGGATATTTGGCTTTTTGGGATAGACATAGAAAATAGGGAGTGTTATCTAAAATTCCAAATCAAAAACGGTGATATCATATTCTGGACTTCAACTCATCCTGCCGAATACTCGGTAGAATATCCGCTTAAGAATAGCTTATTTCGGCTTGCATCCTTGGAGGTGCTCATGATGACAAAAAAGTTTTTTTACAATGAAGAATTAGACACTACGGAAGAATATTCAGAGGTGTGGAAGTACGAACTCATGCAAGTCAAAGACATACCCGACTTGATAGTCCGTAATCATTACTGGAAAGATGATCGAGGAGAACTTTGGTTAGATTTTGACGACCCCAATGAGAACTTTAGAAGAGCCTTTAATGCTTATAGAAGTCGAAAGGGATTCATGCAACCAAATGACATAAAAAAGTTACGAGAAAATTTGCGCTTGAGCAAGCGTGTCTTCGCTGAACGTTTAGGCATTAGCTATGAAAATGCCTCACGGATAGAGAATAATAAACGAGTTCAGACACCTTCACAAGAAATCACCTTCAGAAAGGCGCAACAAGACTGTGAAAGATAAGGATTTTTGACGAACTAGTGCCACGCGTATCGTAATGCCTAGTTGAACTCGCACGCTTAAAATAGGTGATGAGACCAAAAAAGTCCCACTAGAATTTTTCTAGTGGGACTTTTCAATTGGATACCGATTTTAGCTAACCAGACAACTTATTTATCCGTCACGTTGCCACCAAAGTACTTGTTAGAAAGTTTCTTCAAAGTCCCGTCTTTCCGGAGTTCTTGAATGGCTTTGGAGATTTGTTTTTGGAGTTTGGCGTGCTTCTTAGTGAGGATGGCGCCAATCTTTTGTGTCTTGATTTCAGAACCGCCACTGATCAATTTCAAGTTGGCTTTTGGGTTCTGCTTGAAGTAAGCGTAGAAGGCTTCCCGTGAATTGATGGTCCCAGCGACACGGCCTTGATTGACCAGGTCGATCGATTGTTGGAAGCCGTCAGTTGGCGTCACGGTCGCGCCTAAACGTTTCGCGTCGGTCGCGTTGTTACTGGTCGTCGTTTGGGCGACTTTCTTACCCTTAATGTCTGTGATCTTATTGATGGACGAATTCTTCTTAACGGCCAATTGTGATTTCGAATAGATATAAGGCGTTGAGAAGAGGTACTTTTGTTTACGTTGTGCCGTTTCGGCAATGTCGTTGATGACCACGTCATACTTATCGACATCGAGTCCGGCAATCAGTGAATCAAACTTGGTTGGGACGAACTTGGCTTTTAAGCCTAATTTCTTGGCAACCGCTTTGCCGAGGTCGACTTCAAAGCCGGTCAACTTGCCGTCTTTGCGGTAACTGTAAGGTTGGAAGGTGCCTTCCAAACCAATTGTTAAGGTGCCGCTCTTCTGCAAATCCAACTGACTGCTGGCTGAAGAAGATTTGGAAGAACTAGAGCTGCCGCAAGCCGTTAAGGTCACGGTCAATGCAAGTCCAAAAAGTGCTAACGCAATGGTTTTAAGCCATTTTTTCATGAGATTACCCCCGTAATGTGTTGTTGTGACTAAAAAAATCAGCAGTCATCCTGTCAAAAAGGACGACTGCTGATCGTGGTACCACCTTAGTTTCCAAGCGCGTGCACGACGCCTGGCTCTATGAGTTAATTAACTCAGTACGCTAACGGGTACGACACGTCACTGGCTTGCAACTGCTCACCAGCACCATTTAGAGACCATCTTCGCAGCATAATCCGACCGTTTTTCACCAACCAACGGCTCGCTAAGCGTGATTATTCCGCTACTCATCTCATCACAACGTTTTGATATTGAAGCTAGTTTACAAGAGTAAATGATAATTGTCAAATCATTTTGCCATCTTTGATTAACGATATTATCATTTTAGACAAAAAAAGACGCCCAGCCCAGGCGAGATGCGTTGGGATGGACGCCGAACAAAATCTAATTTAGTTTATTGGTTGGCCTTGTCCGAAATCGTCGTAAAGGTCATTGCGGCTAAGAAGTCGGCAATTCGTTGGGTCGGTTGTTTGAAGAATTCTGCGGGTGTGCCGTCGAATAAGATCTTACCGTCTTCGACAAACAGAATCTTGTCGGCCACCGCCCGTGCAAATTCCATGTTATGCGTCACGATGATCATTGAATCTTGTTCTTGAGCCAGCGCTAATAGCACGCGGAGGACGCCAGCTTCTAATTCAGGATCCAAGGCACTCGTGGGTTCGTCCAGTAAAATATATTCAGGATTCATCGCGAGTGAGCGCGCGATCGCGACCCGTTGTTGTTGCCCACCAGATAGTTGGCCGGGGTAAGCGTCTGCCTTATCCTGTAAGCCGACTTTGTCCAGTAGGTCTAAGGCCGTTTTTTGGGCAACCGCGGCATCTTGTTTCAATACCTGTACGGGGCCTTCCATGACGTTTTTCAACACGCTGAGGTGGGGGAAGAGGTTGTAGCCCTGAAAGACCATCCCAGTCTTGCGCCGAATCGTCAGAATCGTTTTGCTCGTCAGCGGCTTAGTGAAGTCAATCGTTTCGTCATTGAAGTGATATAAGCCGTTTTCAGGGCGCTCCAGTAAGTTGAGGGACCGGAGTAAAGTCGACTTACCAGACCCGGAAGGCCCGACGATAACGGTCGTTTGATGTTCCTTGAACTCAGTATTGATGTCAGTTAACGCCTGGTGATTGCCAAACGTCTTATTAAGATGCTCTAACTTGATCATTGTGCAACCTCCTAGTTAAGTGGCCGTAAGTAGCGGGACGTCCGTTTTTCCAAGTAGCCTTGTAGCCAGCTGAGAATCGTACATAAAATCGCATACAGCGCGGCAACCAGCGAATACATCACGAGTGGTTGGTAGTTCTGCGCTGCAATCTGTTGACTAACTTCGAACATTTCGATGATCGTGATTGAAGCGGCCAGTGACGTATCCTTCACCAGACTGATGAAACTGTTGGCCAATGGGGGTAGTGAGACGCGAGCGGCCTGTGGCAAAATGATGCGTTTAAGGACTTGCGACTTAGTCATCCCGATGGAATAGGCGGCTTCCCACTGACCTTCAGGAATCGAGAGAATCGCGGCCCGAATCGTTTCAGCACAGTAAGCCCCGGTGTTCAACGAGAAGGTCGCGATACCGGCAGTCCAGGGGTCCAACTGAATCCCGTTTGGAAAAACACCCTTGATTTTGAGGTAGGGTAAACCAAAGTAGACGATAAAGAGTTGGACTAGCAGTGGTGTGCTCCGGAAGAGCCAGACGTAAAAGTTAGCGATAGCTTTGAGAATCAAGAACCAGCCGCGCCGAGCCGAGATTTTGACGAGTGCGGTAAAAACGGCCAGAATCAAACCGAGAATAAATGAAATAATGGCAATCGGAATGGTGTATTTGATCCCTGCCGCAACGATTTGAGGGGTCGATGTAACGATAATGTGCCAGATTGAATCCATAGGGTGCCTCCTGTGATAGTTAGATTATGGTGCTATGTATCCCGCGTGAATCGCGGGCGTGGTCATTACTTGTCAGTAACGTTACCACCAAAGTACTTGTTAGACAATTTCTTCAAGGTTCCATCCTTACGAAGTTCTTGGATGGCTTTTGAAATTTGCTTCTGGAGCTTTGGATGTTCCTTAGTGACGATCGCACCGATTTTTTGAACGGCAATCTGGTCACCAGAATTGATCAACTTAATGTTGGCTTTCGGGTTCTGCTTCAAGTAAGCATAGAAGGATTCCCGGGAGTTAATGGTCCCAGCAGCCCGGCCTTGTTCAACTAACTCAATCGATTGTTGGAAACTGTCGGTTGGGGTAACGGTCGCGCCTAAACGTTTCGCATCCGTAGCGTTGTTACTAGTGGTCGTTTGTGCCACTTTCTTACCCTTGATCTGGGTAATCTTGCTGATGCTTGAGTTCTTCTTGACTGCCAGTTGGGACTTAGAATAAATGTACGGCGTTGAGAAGAGGTACTTCTTCTTACGTGCAGCCGTTTCAGACATGTTATTCATCACGACGTCAAACTTGTTGGTGTCCAGTCCGGCAACTAACGAATCGAACTTCGTTGGGACGAACTTGGCCTTTAAGCCCATCTTCTTGGCGACGGCTTTACCAAGTTCAACTTCAAAACCAGTTAACTTACCATCTTTACGGTAACTGTAAGGTTGGAAGGTGCCTTCCAAACCGATCGTCAACGTCCCCGATTTTTGTAGCCCTAAGTCGCTGGACTTACTGCTACTAGAGTTGCTTCCGCAGGCGGTCAACGTGACGGCTAACCCGAGCCCCAAAATCGCAACACCTAATTTTTTAACCCATGTTCTCATGATTCACACTCCTAGAAATTTTTCACGACACTCCTAGTTTATCCGAAAATGAATCTGTTAACAAAAAATAAGCATTGGATCTCCAATGCTTATTTCATAATCGGCTAGTATAGCGTTAGTGTAGCGAATCGGCGCAGGACTGTCAAACCTTTTTTTGGCGGCCAAAAGGTGGTTCGTAGTTGCTACAACGGCTATTTGGCCATTGACAGCGAGGATGTGTAAAAGTTTACCCGCTAACTGGCAATCGTCACGGCGCTTCAGTCACTAGTTGGCTTGACGGTGGAAGAGGCGTCAGCCCACATGATGAACCGGCGCGATACGATTGGGACTGAATGACGAACTAGTGCTAGACCAACAATGATTTGATAATTAACATCGGTTTGGAACGTACTAATAATATGAGTTGGTGAGCGGATGTTGAGGCTAGTTGCGCCGCTGCGAGCCCAGACAAAGAAAAGACGCTAATTTTGGCAAGTCATCGGTACTTTCTGACCATGAAAAATGCGGCGGCAGTCGTGGTTGACCGTCGTCGCATTTTGAGTGGGCTAATTAGAATGGTGTTGCCAAGGCAGTCGTTGGTACCGTGACTTGAACCGGTTGGAGAATTTGTCCAAGTCGCTGGATGCCTTGCGTGATGGTTGCCACGTCGGAATTGGTAAAGTTCAAGCGGAATCCGTTCGTGACTGCGCGGCTAGCAAATTGGCAAGCTGCTGGAACGTAAGCGACGTGCGCCTGTGGAAGAACCACGTCATTTAATAGGGCTTTGGCGTCCACACCAGCTGGTAAGGTGACCCAGATGAAGAAACCACCGTTTGGCCGCGTGTATTGCACGTTCTTTGGGAAGTAGTTATCGAGTGCCGTCAGCATCGCGTCGCGTTTTGTCCGATATGCAGCACTAATCGCTGCGACGTGTTCATCGATGTCGTGGCTGTCTAGGTAGCTGTTGATAGCTGCTAAAGTCACATTTGGTGATTGGACATCGATAGCGGATTTTAGTCCGACCAATTCTTGCATGATGGTGTCACTCGCCACGATCCAGCCCGTCCGCAAAGCGGGTGAGAGAATCTTGGAAAAACTGGAGATAAAGATGACCCGACCTTCAGTATCGTAATGCTTGATGGCAGGAATGTTTTGCCCGCTATAACGAAGGTCCCGGTATGGGCTGTCTTCCAAAATAATGACATCATATTGATTAGCAAGAGCAACCATTGCTTGGCGACGTTTGGCACTCATCGTCGTCCCGGTCGGGTTGTGGAAGTCAGGAATCGTATAAATCAATTTGATTTCAGGATGAGCCTTCAAGGTCTTGCGAAGTTGCCGAATGTTCATGCCATTATCATCCACTGGAATTTCATAATAAGTTGGTTCGTAAGTGTCAAAGGCGGCGAGGGCTCCCATGTAGGTTGGACCTTCAACGACCATTGCATCGCCGTGGTTTAATAGTAGTTTTGCAACTAGGTCGATGGCTTGTTGCCCACCTTGAGTCATTAGGACGTTGTCAGCACTGACTTGCACATCCGCATGAGTTGCCATGCGGTCAGCGATTTTTTGCCGTAGTGCCGGTAGCCCTTGCGTGGATGAATATTGGAAGATGCCCTGGCCGTCTTGTTCGATGGCGTCACGATAAGCTTGTTTCAAATCGTCATCCGGAAAGAGGTGCTGGTCCGGAAAACCGCCAGCGAAGGAAATGTTTTCCGGGTTGGCACTATTCTTGAAGATTTCATCGAGGTCTGAAGTGTCGTTGTTTAACACACGGTTCGCAAATAAGTTTTTCATGATAATTTCCCCCACTCAATTTTTTGTCCTTAAACTGTTTTCTTTGATTATCAATATGATAAAATAAACCTTGGGATTAGTAAAACTCAACTTTTTCAATATTAAGTGAATTCTATTCATCTAAGGAGGGTAAAAACACGATGGCTAACTTTGCTTATGAGGTTTTTTCGACTGTAGTTGCGCAACATACGTTTTACCAAGCCGCTGCGACGCTTAACGTGACGCCGAGTGCGGTCAGTCATTCCATTAATCAATTAGAGAAGGAACTCGGTTTTCCGCTGTTCATCCGGAACCGTTCAGGCGTTGAACTTACTAGTGATGGTCGGCAGGTTTTGCCGTATGTCCAGGAGATCTTGAACACCGAAAGTAACCTCCGACAGGTCGCTGATAACATCCAAGGCCTGCACTCCGGATCCGTGCGAATCGGCGGTTTTAGTAGTGTTTGCATCAATTGGTTACCCCGAATTATCCGCGAATTTAATCGTGAATATCCCGATATTGAGATTTCAGTGATGCAAGGTAATTTTAATGAAATAACCAACTGGGCCAAAATCGGGACGATCGATATTGGCTTTACGTCGATGCCAGTCAATGAGAATTTACTCGTTCATTCGTTGATCAATGATCCAATCTACTGTGTCACGCCGGCAGACTTCATTCCTGAAAACGGGGAGTACATCACGACTGACGATGTGGCCGACAAAAACTTTATTCTGCAACAAAGTGACTATGACCGGGATACGAAGCTGGCGCTGGACCACTACCACGTTACCAATAATTTCTTGCGATTCTCCATTGATGACCAATCGATTATTTCAATGGTGGAATCCGGCCTAGGAATGGGGATCCTGCCGCAATTAGCGCTACGCAAACTAACTGGGGATGTCAACACGTTTTCCTTCGCTGAACCGTATAACCGTGAAATTGCACTAGTTGCCAACAAGACGCAGGCGACGGCCCCTTCAACGGCGATGATGATTCGGGCCATCAAGCAGTTTCTGACCAAGGAATATCCAGACCAGATGCTGTGGCAATAGAACGGTAGCTTGCAGTCAACTGCATGTCATGAATTATGATTAAAAAGTGCGGGTAGATTTGCTGTTGGTCTGCCGAGGGCGCGTCCTAGTCCGACTTACGGGGCCGGCTGACAATTGCTGGAACAGGGCGGACATCGATTTGAACTCACGCAGAAAAACACTGCGCAATTTCAAATACGAGTCTTCTTCTAGCCCGGGAAACCCGCCCGGACAAGAAGAACTTCGCCCTTGAGCATTGTCAGCCAGCCCCTTCAGTCGGGAAGCCGCTCGAATGGCGGAGGAACGACCACCTAACTTGGTGCAATTGGTTATGGAACATTAAGAAACTGGACCTTCAGGCAAACTTTTTGAATCAGCAGCAACGCTGATTTACGGCAATTTAATACTGAGAAGATTGCCTGAAGATTATGGATTACCTCAATGAAAACTAGCTGAATACCATGCTTACGGTTAGACGGAAAAGTCGCGTTAGTCTTCCAATTCAAGACTTTAGGGCATCAGCTTAACCTAGAAAAATCCATTAAGTTGATGGTTCATAGAATAGTTGGCCGAGAACTCATTGGAGACCAGTCTCACAGTTGAATCTCAAAATACCCGTTTATTGAGAATCAACGACTGTCCATCAAAAGTTGAATTCGCACATGTCTGCCTTTCGAATACAATCCCAGAATGCCTGGAAGACGGCTTAGGACGCGTCTATCACAGAAGATTTACGCCAACTCGCCCCATTTTCCAGCGGTTCTCAGCTGGCTGCATTTGAACTTAAGAACTAGCACGTTTTAATCATCATTAATTCCGAATCATAATTAAGTATATAAAACCGGCTCCCTCGAATCAGGGAGCCGGTTTGTTAGATACGGTATTAGTATGGTACGCCTGACTGACAGGCCTAATTGATGAAGGATTGAATAATGTTGCCAATGCGCCGACTATTCAGTATGCCGGATTCGGTGCGCCAAGTGCGTACGACATGTTGCTGGTAGCGTTTGACAGTCGGTTTGAAAATCGATTGGCCGGCCAAAGCGCTTTGAAGCGGGAGCGTTTGCTTGGATTTGGCACTTTTTTCAGCAATGATCAATACCTGTAACTTGGGATTGATGGTCTTACGCTTGGCAATCAGTGTCTTGAGCGCAGCTGTCTGATTTTTTGCAGCCACTGGCGTTGTTTTGCGACGACGGTTTTGTGAGCCGGTCCCGTTGAAAGGGGTCGCGATTAAAACCAAATGTTGCGGTGTCAGTGCAATCGTGGTCTGTTCGACGTAAGTAGTGGCGGTTAGTCCGCCATCGCCATAACTGACGAGGTTGAACCGCCGGAATTTGAAATGCTGTTGAGCAAGTCCGAGCACCCGTTTGAGTAATTGCGCTTTTTTCGTTGTACTGATGCCAGTTGGCAACTGCACTTGAATGTAAGGGCGATTGTCGCTATTTAGTAGTTGTCCTTTGAATACCACGGTACCATTGGTGCTGGCTTTTGCCGTGACGAGCGTTTGTGAAGCACTGTTATGTTGAATATTGGCCGTTAGTTGTTGATTTTGTTGATGCGTCAAGTGGCTATCTAGTAGTAAGACCATTGGAATGCGTTCAGTTGAGGTCACTGTTACCGCTGTGACCGGTTTGGCCTTACGAACTTGATGTTGCCACAAGATGACGCCCCCAATCATGGCTAGTAGGACGGCCAACCAAGCCGCACCAGTCAGGACTTGTTTCGTTGTTGCTTTCATATGCACTACTCCATCTTTTCGAATAAGCTTCACTTTAAATGTAAGCTACCCGCACAAAACTTGCAACTGTTTCTACATCTTTAAGACAGCAAAAGTCCCAGCCAACAAAATTTGGCTGGGACTCCTTAAAGGTATCAGTCTTGTGCTCCGAACAGGGCAGAGACTGATGCTTTAAGATTACGTTTGGTACTCAAAAAGCATCACCCCCTTTCATTAATTGTCCGTAGTTTAGTCTCTTTTACTGGTAAGGTCAACTAATTAGTTCCCAATCTTGCCAAACGCGGTATAATAAAGTTCCTTGGCAGGGGCACTCGGCAGTTGTCGGGTACTTGATAACTGAATATTCAGTTATGGCATTGGTTATTTGGCGGGTGAATACTCGTGAGAAGCCGTGCTAAAAGGCCTGATTCAAATTTGAATCAGGCCTTTTGATGTTTGACGGTAAAATTAGAACTATTTTCATTCACTAACTAGCACAACGCGTATCAATCCGTCGGTGATATGCCGATAACCTATCACTGATGATTAGTGTTTAGAACTAACTGGCCGATGCAGCGCAAATATTAACAAGCTTGCGATATAAGCAAGAAAAGTGATGAATAGTGCCCATGCGTGACGAGAACTATTAGCAATTGAAATCGTGATATTGCTGCGACCTGCTGGTAATTTGGTTTTTAACTGACCTTGCGAATGTGTGTATTTTACGAGATGATTGTTGACTTTGATCTGATAGTTAACATTCTTATAGCCAATAACAGGTAATCTCAAAGCTTTTGTATGGGCCTGCTGCAATTTAAAACTAACCTGCTGGTCATTAGCAGAGATGAATTTAAACTTGGCCATGCTTTTATGGTCAAATGCTACGGTCTCTTTATTTACACGATTAGCGTCATTGAAACTCAGGTCTTGTTTTAAGGCATGTTTGATTTCCGGTTCAATGTTTGATTTCTTTAAATGATAATCTGGTACGTCCATCCGATCAATATTTTCATAATAGTTTTTTGAAGTGAGGTGTCGTATCCGAAACTGATGAACTGCGGCGCTTGAAGAATCGTGAGGTAGTGACGATAAATAGTTTTTTTGGTTTTGACGATGGATTTGTATGACACCAGTTAAACCAATGATAATCACAAACAAGCTAATAAAAATGGTCGTTGATGTTGTGTGCCAGTTGTTATGATTTAAATATAATATTAAGGAAATTGTTGTTCCCACAGCGACTATAGTTAAAAAACGCATGGTAAATTGTATGAGTGTGGCAGGCGTATTAATTAACTTAAATGTGGGAAGCCAATTCTGTGCCAATATGAAGATGCTACCGGCCCCAATTGCCCAGTAACGCCATGAACCGGTGGCTTTACTCAAAAGTTGTGCCAATAAATAAATCAGAATAAATGTGATCGCGATTCCCATATGTGCACCAGTTGCTGATTCTGTGATGTCATTGCTTAAGATCCGTGAGAATTCATTGTTAGGATCCAGACCAATCAAACCGGGAGTCGGAGATACCATCTTATTGTGAAGCATCCAATCTATGACGTTAAAAAGTGAATAGAGCGACATTAAGATTGTGAGACCAACACTTAGCATCAAATATTTTATCTCATTCAGATCCATCTTCCGAGAAAATAAGCGTATGATTTCGAGAATTCCGACGAATATTGTGAAAATTACCAGCGATAATACATGTGAGTTGGCAACCAGGCTCATACCAATAGATAGCCAGAAAATACCACTTTTCTCCCGGTTCCATATTTTAAACAAGCCTAATATTATCAATGGTAAAAACGCGTATCCAAATGCTTCCCCAATTGCGACACGTGTATACATTAACTGAAAGTGGTAAGCGTTAAATTGATAAGTAATCATACCTAACAGTGTAATTAGTCGATTATGGCTTAGATACTTTGCTAATAGATATGAGTTAGTCACTGTAATGATATTCATTATGAAGAAGCCCAAGGCAAATGCTAGCATAGGACTTTGAATAAGTAATCTCGGGATTACGTATATCATCATGGTGAGCCAAGGATACATTGCGTTCATAGCGACGCCATTGTTTTTAAACCCAATGAAATTGACGAGACTTGGCAAACGTCCAGCTTTGAAGGCTTGATAAAGTGATTCCAAACGCGCGAGGTGAATAGACCCATCATTGCTTAACGCAAAAAAATGCCCAGTAAAAGCTGGATAAGTCGAGATAAAAGCTAACACTAAAATGATTAGTGTGGTGACAATTGCTTTAAACTGAGTTGAAGTTAAAATTCTTTTAAATCGCATGGCTAACATTTATGCATTCCCCTTATTCCCCACTTTTTTATACAATAATTACAATAGTAAACTTGAAAGTTCTATCTGTCACGAGATTATTAATGATTAACATCAATGGTACCTTTTAAAACTTATCCCAATGATTTAATATAGTTATATTATATACGTAAACGTCGACGATAAACGCTAAAATCTAACTATAACGTTCATCATCGTTTGGAATTAAATAAGGGGCAGGTAGCGGCGATGTATGACGCCGTAATTTACCGGTTTATTATAGGGGGAGTATTAAGAATGAAGCTGACAACGCTCACGATTGTGGTGCCATGCTATAACGAGGCTGAAGTTTTACCGACTTCGGCAGAGACACTACGTCAGATATTGCAGAATATGATTGACATCAAGCAAGTAAGTCAAAAGAGTAAGATTTTGTTTGTCAATGATGGTAGTCGTGATAAGACTTGGTCATTGATTCAACAATTAGAACGTGATAATGCGTTGTTTACCGGATTAAAATTTAGTCGAAACTTTGGCCATCAGAATGCTTTAATGGCCGGAATGAAGGTTGCGGGGAAGTACTCAGATTGTGTGATTACGATCGATGCTGATTTGCAAGATGATGAGAACCTGATTCCTAAGATGGTTGCGAGCTATCAAGAGGGCAATGAGGTGGTCTTAGGCGTGCGCAATGATCGTTCGAGCGATTCTCATTTTAAACGGTGGACCGCCGAAGCGTTTTACGGCTTAATGGGGAAAATGGGTGTTCAATTGGTCCCAGACCATGCCGATTTCAGACTGCTGGGACGACGCGCAATCGACGTACTAATGGAATATCAAGAAACCAATCTGTTCCTGCGCGGTATTGTACCGCAATTGGGCTTTAATACCGAAAAACTTTACTATCAACGCAAACCCCGACTCGCGGGTGAGACTAAGTACCCACTCAAAAAGATGTTGTCATTTGCTTTTGACGGTATTACCTCATTTTCGATTGCACCAGTAAAAGCAATTATGTCGTTGGGAATTTTAGTCATTGGGATTAGCCTCATCATGGTCATTTACGCCATCGTCCGCTTCTTCACCGGCAATGTCATCAGCGGCTGGACGTCGTTAATGACCAGCTTATGGTTTTTAGGTGGCATTCAATTAGTCGGTATCAGTGTGATTGGCGAATATATCGGGAAGATTTATGCGGAGGTCAAACACCGTCCGCGTTATATTATCGAACAAGATGACTATACGCCGACACAGCAAACAGCCCAGCTGAATGAAATGGTAGGTGCGTCTTAGTGACTAGAAAGTTATTGATTGGCTTCAACTGGCTAGCCGCTGGTGTTTTAAGTATCGTTCTGTTGCTGGCTGCTTTAATGCCGACAGACTTCTTCAACAAGGAAGACTGGGCAAAACCAGTCATTCTGATTGTGACGGCGCTAGGCTTCTTGCTGATACTTAACGCGATCAAAAAGGCCTGTCAGAACATTTCGGCGCGCACTTATCGCTACTGGTTGTATGGGATTGCCGGATTGATCCTGATTGCGCAAGTGTGGGTGGCGGTCCACTTTATTGATGCGACGCGGGCCGACGTCTACTTTGTGCGTAACCAAGCGATTGCGCTCGCGCAAGGCAGTCATCGCTGGGCGTATTATTTCAAAGTTTATCCTAATAATGTGAATTCTGCGCTGCTGGAAAGTGTGTTCATCAAGCTCTTGTTAGGTATGGGCATCAAGGCACCGTGGATGATCCTGAACCTGTTGCGGTTTGCGTGGATCGATACTGGACTGTTGTCGGGATTGGTGCTGCTCAAACATTGGCAACATTGGCGTCCAAGTGGGTTATTGTTGATGCTGACTTGGCTGCTGAGTATCCCCGTCTATAGCTACGGAGTGTTTCCATACAACGACGCCCTCGTGATGCCACTGGCGCTAAACGTGGCGGCGTTAGGCTGGTTATTTGTGAACAAGCGTGGCTGGCAACGGTGGCTTGCGGGTGTCGGGACCTGGTTACTGCTCGCAATGGGTTATGTGATGAAGAGCAATCTAGTGGTGCTAATCATCGCGGTCCTGTTAACGGTCGGCCTGATGGTGGTGCGCGACAAAACCAGATGGCGACTAGCTGTTGAATGGTTAGTGGGCAGTGTCGTGACATTGGGCCTGATCACGATGTTGATGACGACGGCCGCTAAGCATAACGGCTATGTCAAGGATCCTGAGCTGGCCACGCCGGTCACGAGTTGGATTGCCATGAGCTTGAATCCGGATACGCAGGGGCAATATCATGGTGCCGATTTTTATCCGATTCGCAATACGAAGACTCAGGCTGCTAAGAAGAAAATGGCGGCTGAGTCCATTAAGTCACGCGTTGAGCAGATGGGACCGCTTGGATTAGTCGATCATTTTTATCAAAAACTAGGCGTGTTTTATAGTCATGGTGACTTCGACGCCATCAATTTGATTGCTCAGTGGCTCAAAGCGCCTTCACGGTATATTCTGCACCAACGGCACTATAAATTCTGGGCATTATTGCTGACACAGAGCTGGTATTTGGCCCTGCTGATTGGAAGTATATGGCAACTATTCACGCAGCGAAAACACTTGATTTCAACGGCGATGCTCAGCTTAGTTTTGCTTGGACTGACAGCCTTTCATGTGCTTATTTGGGAAGTTGAACCGCGCTATGCCTTGCCATTGTTACCCATCATTATGTTGCTCGGGTGTGAGGGCTGGAGCACAATGCCAGCGCTGGCCTTGAACTTCAAACGACGATTGGCGGTCAGTTGGGTGCTGATGTTGGGCGCCTTGGTTGGCATGCTGAATCTGATGCAGATGAGCAAAAAAGTAACCGTGAACCAGATCTCGATTGCGATGCAGGGAAACGGGGCTTATTTCACCCCGAATACGCTGAGCGTTAAAAATCGCTATCACTTCGTTGTTCGACTGCATGGTGAACAAAGCAACCAGTTAGTGTTACACACCAAGTCGAAGAATCGCGTGACAATCGTTGTTAAGCACCAAGGCAGCGTCTTGAAACGAGTGACGGGTCAAGCTGAAAAGGTACAACAGATCAATTATCGGGCGGTCCATGCTAAGCAGCTGAACGTCACGATCATTAATCATGGTAAGACGCCAGCACTTTATGGTAGTGGGCTACTGCACTTTTCGAATGACACGGGCGCAATTACCAAGCAACCTCAAATGACCATGCAATGGAACGTTAATCGGGTCTTTAAGCCAAAGAACCCAACGCAAAAAATCAAGTTAACACCCAATAAGTCGATTGCGGCGATGACGGGGCTTTTCCTGGTGCTAGTGCTAGTCAGTATCTGGTATCGTCCCGCTGATGAGCTAAATCAACGCAAACGGGTTTAACACGAATATAGTAATGTCTTGTGAAAGGCTGTCTCGGTATTTTAACTGAGACGGCCTTTTGTGATTGAATCGTGTTTTGGTTTGCTATTCATCGGCCGGGGTGCAATCTCGACTTCCGGGGCCGACTGACAACGCTGAAAACTGACACGTTTTAATTATCGGCAATATCAAATATTAACGCGTAATAAATAAATTCTAGTAATGATAACGTGTGACCTATGGCAGATGGCAGCTAGCTGGACTGAATTTACGCTTTCAAAATGACAATCAACCGAAAGCGCGGGTTAAGCTTTAACGGCGTCTTATCAAATCTGGATTGACCTTTTTACTAAATTGGTACGGTCTACTTAAGAACTTAATCTTTTCTTTAAAAAGTGCTACCGCATCAGGTCATTAAATGGTAAATTAATAGAAGTAGTTTTGTCATATTTCTTACATTCATAGGGAAGAGGGATTATTCACATGGTCTTTAACTTGGTAGTTAATATTATTGGGATCGTGGTTTTCATTGCCATTGCCTACTTATTCTCCAAGCAAAAGCACGCCATTAACTGGCGTTCAGTTGGTGTCATGTTAGTACTAGAAGTCTTATTGGCATGGTTCTTAACGGGGTCACAAATCGGTGTTGACGCGGTCAAAGCGGCAGCGGATGGGTTTACTTGGCTCGTTAATGTTTCATACGATGGGATCGCCTTCGCATTGGCTAGTTGGGTCAATGTTAAGTCGATGGACTTTGTCACTAGTTCATTATTACCAATCTTGTTGATTGTGCCATTATTCGATATTTTGACCTATATTGGCGTTTTACCATGGATTATCAAATGGGTCGGCCGCGGGTTAGCTTACATTACCGGTCAACCAAAGTTCGAATCATTCTTCGTTGTTGAAATGATGTTCTTAGGTAACACGGAAGCCCTCGCTGTTTCACAATTACAGTTGAAGCAGATGAAGGCGCAACGGAACTTGACGATCGCAATGATGTCAATGAGTTGTGTGACCGCGTCAATCTTAGGGGCATACATTAAGATGATGCCTGGTCAGTTTATTTTAACTGCGGTACCAATGAACGTTTTAAACGCCGCAATTATTGCTGCTATTCTGAATCCGGTCGATGTTAAGCCGGAAGAAGATACCATTGCCAAAATCTCTGGTAGCGCAGCTGTTGAAGAAACTACCGAGACCACTGAAACGAGCGGCTCTGAAGAATTAGCTCATGAACAAGTTAAAGAAGCTAAGCCAGCTCGCGAACCATTCTTCTCTTTCTTAGGCGATTCAATTTTAGGCGCTGGGCGCCTGATTCTGATTATCGCTGCTAACGTTATCGCCTTCGTTGCGTTAGCGAAATTAATTGATAAATTATTAGGTTTGATCAACAGCAATTTATCACTTGAAAATATCTTTGGGGTCATCATGTTCCCATTTGCTTGGTTACTCGGGTTCAATCCTAGTGATGCCTTCCAAATGGCTTCGTACATGGGGACCAAGTTAGTTACTAACGAATTCGTTGTCATGGGTGAAGTGACCAGCAAAATCAATGATTATGCCCCTCACTTCCGGGCAGTCTTGACGGTCTTCTTAACTTCCTTCGCGAACTTCTCAACGATTGGGATGATTATTGGGGCCTTCAAGGGAATCGTTAGTCGTGAAAAGAACGACTTGATTTCACGGAACGTCGGCTACATGCTATTATCTGGTATTTTAGTTTCACTATTATCTGCTGGTGTCGTTGGCCTATTCGTTTGGTAAACCAACCAGTCATTATTTAATTACGGAGAGCGTCAGCATATGCTGGCCTCTTTTTTTATTACGCTTTTCGGTAGCTGGCATGACTTACTGTTGAAACGTGCCGGTTAGTTCAAAGTCAAAGGCGGCCAGCTGAGGCCCGCTGGGAATAGTGCGAGTTCGCGTAAACTTGCTGTAGTGGATGCTTCCTACACCGGCTTCCAGGCATTCTGGGCAATGGCCGTGACGTGGTGGGTACAGGTTTGAGCCGACAACCCGCGTCTCAAACACTGGCCTTCCACTAACCAAGCAAAGAACGCTTGCTAAGTGGAATTTCACCACTGGGCCTTGCCTAGAATACCTTCCAGCCGGGATGGTGTTCGAAAGGCAGACATATGCGAACTCAACTTTTGATAGATTGGTCATTGATTCTTAACATACGGTTATTTTAAGCATTCAAACTGTAAGGTGAGCTACTGTTTTCACTAAGTTATCCTAACTTGTATTTGAACGTTATAAATCAATAGCATCACTGAGCATTGTTATTTTTCTAGTCGACCGAGATTACAAACCTTGAATCCTAGACGAAAGGCAATACTATCGGTGAATTTTAAAGCTAGTTACCAGTAATACTTATCAATGATCTTTAGACCGTCTTCACAGGATTTACATGCCACAAATCAGCGTCATTGCTGATTATGAGTTTATCTGAAGGATCAGTCGCCCAATATTCAGTGATCAATTGCACCAATTTAGGTGGCCGTTTATCTGCCATTCGAGCGGCTTCCCGACTGGAGGGGCTGGCTGACAATGCTCAGTAGCCAAATTATTCTTAGTCGGAAGTGATTTTCTTCCGGCTTAGAATAAGACTCGTATTTGAAATTGCGCAGTGATTTTCTGCGTGAGTTCAAATCGATGTCGGCTACGTTCCAGCAATTGTCAGCCGGCCCCGGAAGTCGGACTATGGCGCGCACGTGCAGACGAACAAGCATCTGAATTAACCGGCACGTTTTAACAGTGATTAGTACTGGTAATCATTAGCGTGTTATGTGGTAGTGTGAGTGATGTGATCGTGAGAACGGGAGGGCGGCAATGGCGTGCGAAAAAAATCATAATCGATATCGCTAGGGAAGATGACTGGAAAGGTAGTCTTTTCAAGGCTTTTCACGATTAAATCGGCGGGCCGCAACATTGATTTTGCGTGCTATTTACGTTAAAGTTATGAGGTGACGTGAAACATTAGGTTGTTTCACAAAAAGAGGACGAATGTGACCCTTTTAAGGAGTATTTACGAATGAATCCAGAAGAATTTACACAAGCGCTAGCTCAGCATGGTATTGCGTTAACGGCGAAGCAATTGGCGCAATTTGCAACGTATTTCAAATTGTTGGTCGCAACCAATCAGCAGTTTAATCTCACCACGATTACAGCCGAACCAGAAGTGTATCTGAAACACTTTTATGATTCGTTGACACCGGCATTTTACGTTCCGGCGTTGCGTGAACAGCCACTGACGATTTGTGATGTGGGTGCCGGGGCTGGTTTTCCATCCATTCCATTGAAAATCGCTTTTCCACAACTACAAGTGACGATCGTTGACTCGTTGAACAAGCGCATCAATTTCTTAAAGGATTTGGTGCAACAACTAGACGTGGAAGACGTTCAATTGTTCCACGATCGCGCGGAGACGTTTGCCGGTAAGAAGTCCGTGCATCGTGAAAGCTACGATGTGGTAACGGCCCGTGCAGTGGCGCGGTTGTCTGTACTGAGTGAGCTATGTTTGCCGCTAGTGAAAGTCGGTGGGCAGATGGTGGCGTTAAAAGCGGCCAATGCCCGGACTGAAACGGCGGAGGGGACGTACGCGGTACAGCAATTAGGCGGTAAGATCGTGCAGGACACGGCCTTCACGTTGCCGGTAACGGATGACCCGCGGCATATCATTGTCATTGACAAGCGCAAGCCGTCACCAAAACGTTATCCACGTAAACCGGGAACACCGGCTAAACAGCCGTTAACGGCGCCAATGTAATGTAAGGTGGGGAGGTATTTCAATGGCATTTTCTTTATTTGGTTCCAATCGTGATAAACACAAAGATGAGACGGCTGCAGCGCCGACCGACCAGCAAATCGTTCGGATTCCGGTCACTGCCATTATTCCCAACCGGTTTCAACCTCGGCAAGTCTTCGATGAAGCTGGAATCAACGAATTAGCGACGACGATTGCTGACCACGGGTTGTTACAACCGATCGTCTTACGAGAATATGAACCTCAAAAATACGAGATTATTGCGGGTGAACGCCGTTTCCGTGCCGTTTCATCACTGCACTGGGCAGATGTGCCCGCTATTATTCAGAAAATGGATGATGGTGAGACGGCTTCAATGGCGCTGATTGAAAACCTGCAACGCCAGGATTTGACGTCGATTGAAGAAGCTCGGGCTTATCAAGAATTGATGGAACTCAATCACTTGACCCAGTCCGCGTTGGCGAAAGAGTTGGGCAAGAGCCAGTCATTAGTGGCGAACAAGTTGCGATTATTGAAGCTTGCTCAACCCGTTCAAACTGCACTACTGCAACGTCAAATCAGTGAGCGGCATGGACGTGCGTTACTTAATTTGGACGTGGCGCAACAGCCAGCTGTTTTGAAGCAGGTCGTCTCAGATCAGCTGACGGTGAAGGAGACTGAGCAGTTAGTCGCAAAACAGCAAACGCCGCACAAGCCTAAACGGAAGCGGGCGCGCGGGTTGACTGGCGATACGCGCATTGCAGTCAACACAATCAAAAAATCAATCAAGATGGTCACGGATGCCGGCCTTCCAGTTAAAACGCATGAGGAAGAGACGACGGATGGCTATCGAATTACAATTGAAATTCCAAAAAATCAACCAAGGGGTGATCAATAATTATGGGAACCGTAATTGCACTCGCTAACCAAAAAGGTGGCGTTGGCAAGACGACAACGAGTATTAATCTCGGAGCCAGTCTGGTCGAATTAGGCCAAAAAGTCTTATTAATTGATACGGATGCGCAAGGGAATGCCACGAGTGGCCTCGGTATTCAGAAGTCGACCATTGAACGTGAAATTTATGACGTTTTGATCAATGACGTTCCCATCAAAGAGACGATTATCCCAACGAGTCACAAGGGCTTGGATATTGTGCCAGCGACAATTCAATTGTCCGGGGCTGAAATCGAACTAACCCCAATGATGGCGCGTGAGACTCGTTTGCGTGACGCAATCGATGACGTGAAAGCAGACTATGATTACATCTTGATCGATTGTCCGCCTTCGCTGGGGCTACTGACGATCAACGCTTTTACCGCCTGCGATTCGATTCTGATTCCTGTTCAGAGTGAATACTATGCGCTGGAAGGGCTCAGTCAATTATTAAATACGATCAAGTTAGTTCAAAAACATTTTAATAAACAACTCCGTATCGAAGGCGTCTTACTCACGATGTACGATGCCCGGACCAATCTGGGTGCACAGGTCAACGAGGAAGTCCGCAAATACTTCAAGGATGCCGTTTATAAGACGATCATCCCTCGAAACGTTCGCTTGTCTGAGGCGCCAAGTCACGGTTTGTCAATCGTGGATTATGATGCGCGTTCGAAGGGTGCACAAGTATACTTAGCTCTAGCAAAGGAAGTGTTGGCTGCTCATGGCAAGTAAAGATAAAGATAATAAGGCACTAGGACGCGGAATTGGCGCGCTATTTGCCGATGTTAATGAACCAGCTAGTGAAGAGTCCGTCGTTGATTTGGACCTCAAAGATATTCATGCCAATCCCTATCAGCCACGGCGTACCTTTGACCAGACTGCTTTAAAAGAATTGGCGAGCTCAATTGAAAAGTCTGGCGTTTTCCAGCCAATCATTGTGCGGCAGCCGGATGCGGAAATCAACAAGTACGAGATCATTGCCGGCGAACGCCGTTTTCGGGCTTCTAAATTAGCCCATCAGACGACGATTCCAGCCATCGTGCGTGATGTCACTGAAGAACAGATGATGGAAGTTGCCGTGCTGGAGAATTTGCAACGGGAAGACTTAACACCGCTGGAAGAAGCCGAAGCTTACGATTCTTTGATGAAGAAGCTGAAGTTGACGCAAGCTGAGGTTTCCAAACGACTAGGCAAGAGTCGGCCATACATCGCCAACTACTTACGCCTATTAGGACTTCCGGATGGCGTCAAGCAGTACATTCAAAAAGGGCAGTTGTCGATGGGACAAGCCCGGACACTGTTATCGCTGAAGGATAAGACCAAGCTAGCGCCATTGGCAAAACGGGTCGTCAAAGATAACTTAACCGTGCGGCAGCTGGAACAAATCGTCGCACGTTATAATGGTGAGGATCAAAAGCCCGCTAAAAAAGTGGCTGTTAAGAAATCACCGTACATTCGTGCCAGTGAGGAACAGTTGCAAGAAAAATTTGGGACTGCCGTTTCAATTTCAGCCAAGGCCAATAAGAAGGATCAGGGGAAGATTGAGATCCCATACTTATCTAACGAGGATTTGACGCGTATTTTGGAAATCTTGAGTATTGACTTGAACTAGTTTGGACGCGTCAGTTGGGTGCTGATATTCAGCTGAACGTTTAAACGCAAATAAATTATTTTATAAAGGAGCGTTGCGCATGTATGATTTAGGTGATATTGTCGAAATGAAGAAGGCGCATCCGTGTGGTGTCAATCGCTGGGAGATTACCCGGATGGGTGCCGACATTAAAATCAAATGTACGGGATGCGGTCACGTGGTCATGATGCCGCGTCGCGAATTCAATAAGAAACTCAAAAAAGTATTAGAAAGCAAAGCCGACCAAGCTTAATTATTAAAAAGGAAGAGTGAATAACCGATATGGCACTTACAGCAGGTATCGTTGGGTTACCAAACGTTGGTAAATCCACATTGTTTAACGCAATTACGAAGGCGGGCGCCGAAATGGCCAACTACCCATTCGCGACCATCGATCCAAACGTTGGGATGGTGGAAGTTCCCGACAAGCGACTCGATCGCATTCAAGAAATTATTCCAGCTAAGAACGTCGTCCCAACGACGTTTGAATTTACCGATATTGCCGGAATCGTTAAGGGCGCTAGCAAGGGTGAAGGTCTGGGGAACAAGTTCCTAGAAAACATTCGCCAAGTTGATGCCATCGTGCACGTTGTCCGGGCTTTTGATGACGATAACATTACCCATGTGACGGGGAAAGTCGACCCACAGGATGATATTGAAACCATCAACTTAGAGTTGAGTCTGGCGGATCTAGAAGCCGTTGACAAGCGTTTAGCTAAGGTTCAACGGGCTGCTAAGGGGAATGATAAGGAAGCCAAGGCTGAATTAGCGGTTTTGGAAAAAATCAAGCCAGCCCTCGAAGCCGGCAAACCAGTTCGTTCCCTTGAATTCAACGAAGACGACCAACAAATCGTCAAGGGATTATTCTTGTTGACGTCCAAACCAGTGCTGTACGTGGCGAACATCGCTGAAGATGATATGGCGGACCCTGAAAATTCCAAGTACTTCCAAGTCGTTGCGGACTACGCCAAGCAGGAAGGGGCCCAAGCAATTGGTGTCGCTGCTGAAACGGAAGAAGAAATCGCCGAATTGGATGATGACGACAAGGCCGACTTCCTAGCCGCGGAAGGTGTCGAAGAACCTGGTTTGAATAAGCTGATTCGGGCTTCTTACAAGCTCTTAGGCCTTGAAACCTTCTTCACGGCTGGTGGCAAGGAAACCCGTGCCTGGACGTTTAAACGCGGTACTAAGGCGCCTCAAGCAGCCGGTATTATTCACTCTGACTTTGAACGTGGTTTTATTCGGGCTGAAGTGATGTCATTTGACGCGTTGGATGAAGCTGGTTCGGAAGCAAAAGTTAAGGAAAATGGTAAGTTACGTTTGGAAGGTAAAGACTATGTCATGCAAGACGGTGACATCGTTGAATTCCGCTTCAACGTTTAGCTGAAAGGAGCAATGTATCGTGAGTGAGAGCGAAACTTCAAAGACACCAAGGAATGCAGCTGCTGGTGCTAAGCAGGTCAAAGCAGCTGAACGGCCGATTCATGAAGCCACTGAGCTGACTAAGCGGAATGCAGAATATATGCGGCAGATGCGCAAGTCATTGGACGCCACATCACTAACCGGTGAACGCAAAACGGCCGTGTTAGATGAAATGACGGCGACCCTCTTGGCTGAACAGGGCCGCGGCACGACCGCCCGTCAATTATACGGGACGGTCCAAGAACGAACAGAGGAAATCGTTAATCCGAAGAAGACACCGGTCGAACGTCAAAAGGCCAACTACTGGGTCACGGCGTTGGATAATGGGCTGATGTTATTCATGATCTTCTGCTTGATGTACGGGATCATGGGCTTCATCGGCAATAATGCCACTAAGAACTCCGCGGGTGCCAACGGGATCACCGCGATCTTGATTACGTCAGCCATCGGGGGCTTAGGGGTTGCGAAGTTGTTTGAATACCTCATGCCAACCAAGGATGGTAAGAAGGTTTCCCTCTGGAAGAAGATTGCCTGGTCAGTGCTAGCCATTATCGTTTGGATGTTGGTCTTCACGACGATGTCAATGATTCAAGGGCCATTGAACCCTGTCTTACCAGGTATCGCTTACTTGATCATCGCTGTCGTGGTCTTCTTTGTCCGGATGTGGTTAAAGCGCCGGTTCAATATTACGACGAGCATGTTTTAGAGCCACGACTGATTAGACTGGTGTGGATTACGCCTGAATTCAAACGCGGGCAGCCAGTCAATTAGCTTAACTGGGCGCTGAATGCACTCGGTAGTCTTAATAGTGACAACGAAACTTAAAAATGAACGTCCCCAAGTCAGGGTACAACTGATTTGGGGGCGTTTTTGGGTTGCCTACAGTTGGCTGGAGCGCCGGTGATTAACTTGAAACGGTGGCACTTAATATTAGTGAGCCGTACCGAATGATATTGTGGTGAGAGCCGCTTTAGCTAGCCTGATGTCAGCACCGGATAGCGATAGTGACAACCAGCCGTTTCCAGCACTAGTTACGATGGCTGGTCAGGTTACGAATTTACTAATGAAAAATAAGAACTTTCTGAAAATGAACGTAACCCCTTGCATTTATGCGGATGTTTTGTTACCTTTACAGATAAAAATAAAAACATAAGGAGCTAACGTTCAATGTCTAATTGGGATACAAAGTTTGGAAAAAAGGGTTACACGTTCGATGATGTACTATTAATTCCGGCCGAAAGTCATGTTTTACCGAATGAAGTCAATTTAGGTGTTAAACTTGCCGATAATTTGCAGCTGAATATTCCAATTATCAGTGCGGGAATGGACACTGTTTCAGAATCCGCAATGGGAATTGCCATGGCTAACCAAGGTGGCTTGGCAGTTATCCATAAGAACTTAAGCATTGAAGCGCAAGCTGAAGAAGTTAAGAAGGTCAAAGCAGTCGTTAAGGATGATGACCATCCGCACGCCGCTGTTGACGCCAATAACCACTTATTAGCCGTTGCAGCCGTTGGGGTAACGAGCGATACCTTTGACCGTGCCGAAGCCTTATTTACGGCTGGTGCCGATGCGATCGTGATCGATACGGCCCATGGTCATTCAGCCGGTGTTCTGCGCAAGATCAAGGAAATTCGGGAACACTTTCCAAAGCAGACCTTGATTGCTGGTAACGTCGCCACTGCTGAAGGAACCCGTGCTTTGTTTGAAGCCGGCGTCGATGTTGTCAAAGTTGGTATCGGCCCTGGCTCGATTTGTACGACACGGATCGTTGCTGGTGTTGGGGTGCCTCAATTGACGGCCGTTTATGACGCAGCTAGCGTGGCCCGTGAATATGGTAAGCCAATCATTGCCGATGGTGGGATCAAGTATTCCGGTGATATCGTGAAAGCCTTAGCTGCTGGTGGGAACGCCGTCATGCTCGGTAGCATGTTAGCCGGTACGACGGAAGCACCTGGTGAAGTGGTCTTCGATGATGGTCGTCAATACAAGTTCTACCGTGGCATGGGTTCTGTTGGTGCGATGTCACAAGCTCATGGGTCATCTGACCGGTACTTCCAAGGTGGCGTGAACGAAGCCAACAAGTTAGTACCTGAAGGGGTTGAAGGTCGCGTCCCATTCAAGGGTAGCGTCAATGATATCATCTTCCAGATGCTCGGTGGCTTACGTTCCGGGATGGGTTACGTTGGTGCGAAGGATATTGACGCGTTGATCGATAATGCGCAATTCGTTGAAATTTCCGGCGCTGGTTTACGCGAATCACATCCACACGAAATTCAAATTACTAAGAATGCGCCTAACTATTCAGTTAATGGCTAAATCAAATTCGGGGATGTCCAGGTGATGGGCATCTCTTTTTTTGTTGGGTGAGATTTCAAGAATTTGTAAATGAATTAGGTAAGGGCTGTCAAGTTCATTATGACTGACTAAGCTCGTAACACAGCTATTTAATCTTGCTTATTATTTACTGTATCGCCTCATCACGCGTTTTTATTAGGCTGAACGGCCTGATTGCGCTATGATGGACCTATTAATTGGCTAATAATTCGGGGCGTCCTGCCACGTTGTCTGACGTGTTTGGGTCATCAGCAACGTAAGCGCAAGATTCGCTTACTGTGGTAGCGTTGTTGAACCGGTAAATAAAGTGAAACGCAATGAAGACTAGTATGGCGAATTCATGCGACGCCACCAAGTCGTTAACTCCAGCGACACATAATAGTTGCGTTTTCCCTAAAATCAACCGTTAAGTGCCAAGTTAGTCCGGTTTTTTGGTAAAATAAAAGCAGGATTATTTAAGGAGACTAATATAATGAAAATTTTAGTAGTCGATGACGACAAAGAAATTGCACAACTATTAGAAATTTATATAAAAAATGAAGGCTATGAGCCAATTAGCGCCTACAATGGCCGCGAAGCACTGACTAAGTTAAATACGAACCCAGATATAGCCCTAATGATTTTGGATATCATGATGCCCGAAATGGACGGTATCGAAGTTATCAAGGAAGTTCGGAAGGATTCACAATTACCAATTCTTGTCCTATCCGCCAAAACTGGTGACATGGATAAGATTCAAGGGCTGATTACTGGGGCAGACGACTATGTCACCAAGCCATTCAACCCACTGGAAATCATGGCCCGGGTCAAGTCACTCTTGCGGCGTTCTGAGAATAATGTCACGACCACTGAACCAGATGTGTTGGATATTGGCCCGTTGACGATCAACAAGGATTCGCATGAAGTTAAGACGCTGACTGGTAAGGATATTCAATTAACGGCCTTGGAATTCGGTATTTTATACCTATTGGCAAGTCACCCCAACCGGGTCTTTTCGGCGGATGATATTTTTGAACGTGTTTGGCAACAAGAGAGCATTGTGTCGGCTAAGACCGTGATGGTGCACGTGAGTCATTTACGGGATAAGATTGAAGAAGCGACGAATGGTGAAAAAGTCATTCAGACCGTTTGGGGCGTTGGTTATAAGATTGAAGCGCGTTAAGTGAGGGTTAACTTGTGAAATTAACGGGACGCGAAAAAAGTGAACTGTTTTTTGAAGGAGTAGTAACGGTTATTTTGCTACTCCTTTTAAACTTGTCGATCGTGGTCTTGATCAACAGTACGATTGCGCATAATCCGGGCCTCCAAAGTGGGATTTTCCAAATTAAACGGTCCATCAAAATTGGCCCGAACAATTACCAACTCTGGAGTTATGAGAATATCTTCATCGGCTTAATGCTGGTGGCAGACGGATTCGTACTGTATTGGCGGCTGATTCGGCGCTATAAACAAATGCAATTGCGCCACATTATTAGCGAATTACATTACATTGCTGCCGGGCACTTTGACCACCGGATTGATTTTAATCTGACTGGCGATACCCAACGCGTGGTTGAAAGCGTCAATGCGTTAGTCGATTCAGCAATTCATTCGATGGATGAAGAACGCGAGATCGAGCGGTCCAAGGATGCGCTGATCACGAATGTCAGCCACGATATTCGAACGCCGCTGACGTCGATTATCGGCTATCTCGGGCTGATTGAGAATAAGCAGTACCAATCGAGCGAGGACTTGGTCAAATACGCCCATATCGCTTATTTAAAGGCCACTCAGATGAAATCACTGGTCGAGGACTTGTTTGAATATACGAAGTCACGGCAAACGGAGACGCCACTTGCGATTTCTAAGCTGAACCTGACAGCGATGTTGGAACAATTGGCGGCGAGTTTTGAATTGGAAGCCAATAAGAAGCATCTGACGATTCAAGTCGAGACGGGGCCGCAACCGATTTATTTAGAGGCGGATGCGGAAAAACTCGGCCGCGTGTTCAGCAATCTGATTACGAACGCATTCAAATATGGGACGGGTGCCAAAAATATTTTCTTGCAGGCCGAGCAACGCGATGATGAAGTCGTGATTCACGTCACCAACGATGGCAAACGGATTCCCGCTGAATCCCTGGGCCGGCTGTTTGAACGATTCTATCGGGTTGAAGAATCACGTTCCAAAGCGACGGGCGGGTCTGGACTAGGGCTAGCCATCGCTCAGAGCATCGTCGACCATCACGGTGGCTACATTTATGCGCAGAGTGATGATGAGCAGACGAGCTTTGTGATCCATCTTCCTGTGAAGCATGACCACCCATTAACAAAAAAACAGTCAAATATGATAAATTAGCTTGTTTCCATGCACATAATTATTTAAACTAAACATAGCATTCAGGAAAGGGATAATTGAGAAATGAGATTTGCGGGAAAGTTAAAGAAACTTGTGATTGCCCTCGTTGCGGCGGTCACGTTTAGTACGGCTGGTTTAGGCATTGCAGGTGCTGACTTACAGGCCCAAGCCGCCAGCACACCATCGATTTCAGCGAAAGCGGCCATTGCCGTGGACGCGTCGACTGGTCAGATTCTGTACGACAAGAATAGTACGAAGCCAATGGCGATTGCCTCAATGACTAAGATGTTGAGTACGTACCTCATTCTTAAGGCCATCCACGAAGGCAAGTTATCGTGGAATCAAAAAATCAGTGTCAGCAAGGCTGTCGCTAAGATGAGTCAGAATACGGAATATGCGAACGTGCCATTATTATCAACCAAGACTTATTCCGTACGGCAATTGTACAATGCAACTGAAATCTACTCCGCTAACGCCGCCGTTACAGCTTTAGGTGACGCGGTCGCCGGTAGTCCACACAAATTCGTTAGTTTGATGCGGAAGACGGCTAAATCGTGGGGCATCACGGATGCAACGATTATTAACGCCAGCGGGCTGACCAACAAGGAAGTTGGGAGTACGATCGGTTACAGCAACGTCTCTGGTAGCACTGAAAACGAAATGTCAGCGCAAGATGTTGCCACTGTTGCGCAAAAATTATTATCCACTTATCCTGAAGTCCTGAAGACTTCTAGCATCGCCCATGCCTGGTTTGAAAAGGGTACGAGTTCCGCAACGAAGATGGATAACCGGAACTACATGCTGAAGGGCTTAGTTAAGCACTATTCTGCATTGCCTGTTGATGGGTTGAAGACCGGGACTTCCACTAAGGCTGGGAATGCCTTCACTGGAACGGTCAAGTTCAGCAATGGTAACCGGATCATTACCGTCGTTATGCATGCTGGTGCCGCCAATGATAGTGGGACGGAACGGTTTACGCAAACGGCCGAAATCATGTCGTACGTCTACCACAACTTCACGACGACGACCATCAACAAGAATGGGACGATCAATGGCACCAAGTCAGTTGACGTTCAAGATGGGAAGGCATTGACTTCGAAGCTGGTATCAAACAGTAAGGCCACTAAAGTTTACTTACCAACTGGTTCTGACGCTAGTTCAGTTACTGGGAAAGTCAGCTTGAAGAAGTCAGCAACGACGTCTGGCAAGCTACAAGCACCGGTCAAAAATGGCAAAACGGTCGGGACTGCTAAGTTAAGCCTTAACAAGAAGACCATTCAAGTGGTCGATGGGACGACTAGCAAGACGATGACCGTCAACGTTACGCCTAAGAAGTCCATCGACAAAGCAAACATCTTTGTTCGGATGTGGCGCGGCGTTCGTAGCTGGTTTAACTAGCGCGTTACGTGACTGAAATTATCGTAAAGTCCGATTTGATTTTGACAATTAACGTTAGTCGAATGACTTATTAAAAAATCGCTTCGCTAGAATTTGTAATTCTGGTGAGGCGATTTTTTTGATGCTAGTTCATATCATTGGGCGAGTGATGGTTATTTCAAATAAGGTAACATATTATTAAAAATGATGTCATAGCCAGCAGGAAGTGGATGGAGACCGTCAAAAGTGAGTGTTTTCTTTAAATTACCCGCGGTATCCGTTAACCCAGCGTTTAAGTCAATGAAATCGAAGTGATGCTTTGTAGCTAGCGCTTTGACTTTGATATTGGCTGCCATTGTCATCGCATTAGTCCGATGTTGCGCAACATTCGGATGGGGATCATCAGTGGGATTAAAGTCGGCGACGGTGTTGATTGGGTAATAGGCCATAATATAGACTTGTGTATTCGGCAGCTTGTTAGCAATTAGCGTCATTATCTGATCATAATTATGCATCATGGTTTCTTCTGGTAGGTTAAAGCTCATGTCATTTGCACCGATTTGTAGGAACAGGATACTGGGTTGGAGCTCAAAAATCAGGGTATCCATATGCGCAAGTTCGTCGGCAGTGGTCATTGCGCGAATGCCACGATTATAGATTTTATGTTTGAGCTGTAATTTTGTTTGTAGCGCTTCAATTGGAAAAATTTCAACGGTCGATGAGCCAGTGATGACAATCTGCCCTTTGAGTGCGGTTTGATTGGCGGTAGCATATTTGTTTAGAATGGTTTGTTGAAACTTAACGATGCGCGGATCGAGATTGGTTACCTGGATTGATTCGTTAGTCATGATAAAACCTCATTTCTAAATAATGTTAGTTAAACTAACTGTTTGCAATGCTAACTCTAAATAGTTAGTATTGCAAACAGTTTTGATGACTAATTTTATTTGGTATACTTGAACCATGGAGTGTGAGAATATGGTAGATACTGAAGCAACAATTGCATTATTTCACCAAGTCGTCCGTGGTGAAGAGGTACTAGTACGCGAAAGAATGGCCAAACCTATCCCAACACAGCAATTGATGGTCTTAGCTTTCATTGTTGCCCATCCAGGCGTTATTCAACGAAACATTGTTGACCTGATTGGACGAAAAGCCGCAACCGTATCGGTGATGTTAAAAAATATGGAAAAGCAGGGGTTGATTACACGGCAAATACCGAGTGATAACTCGCGAAACAAGAAGATTTTCGTAACTGATGAAGGCCGTAAGCTCACTGAGAGGTTTAAAGAAACCCGCCAGCAAGTCCACGAAGAAATGTTAGCCAACTTATCGACGGATGAACGACAAGAATTGCGACAACTAGTGGCCAAAATCAAAATACCAGATTAGCGGGTTGGTGTACTAGTTGTCCTCGATGTGTGGGAACAGTCGGATTGATATCATTGGATAATAATGGTGAAAAGTATTGCGGATTCGCTCGATTGAATTGTATCAGGTCTAAGCGGGTGAATTCTTTTAGAACCAATTAGATTGTAAAAGCTTGGTGATGTATATGAAGATGGCCTTTGATATTTGAATCTGGTAGATGCGTGATGTGAGTTCGCATTCAGCCTTAATAATGATGAGACGTGTGATTACTTAAGTTTAAAGATAGCTGATTTAAAATAGCTGGAAACAATTTGAGTTTAATCTATTTTTCCTGTTCCAGCGTTGTCAGCCAGCCCCGGAAGTCGGACTAAGGCGCACATCGGCAGACGAACAATAATCCAACTCATTCGATAAAATCCGAGTCGAATTTAGTTAGCATAACTTCCAATCAAATGTATAATTAAACTGAGAGTAATCGTTAAGACGAATGGAGTGGGAAGCTATGAGTGTGTCATTACGCATCGCAACAATGTCGGATTTACCAATTATTGTGGATATTTATAACCAAACGATTCCAAGTCATCAGGTGACTGCTGACCTTAAGCCAGTCACGGTGGAGCAGCGGCGGCCGTGGTTTTTGAGCCATACGCCAGAACACTATCCAATGTGGGTCGTGATCAACGATGACTTAGTGATTGGCTGGGTCAGTTTATCGCCATTCTACGGGCGCGCGGCTTACGCGAAGACTAGTGAAATTTCAGTCTATTTGGATCGTAGCGTTCAAGGTAAGGGCCTGGGTAGTCAAGTGCTGGCATTGATTCCACAAAAGCTACCAGCACTGGGGTTAACGGCGATTGTCGCGTACATTTTTTCAAGTAATATGGCCAGCATTAAGCTCTTTAAAAAATTTGGTTATGAACAGTGGGGGTTCCTGCCAGCAGTGGCTGAGTTAGGTGGTCGTCCTAACGATTTGGTGATTTTGGGACAACATTTTAAGTGAAAAATAGTTAAGGAACCGCTTACATACGCTGAAAAACTTAACAAGGTGTAGGATTGCTATAAAAAACATGTTAAAATTAAGTTCGAGTGTCTAAGTAGTTCGACGCTCAACATTGTTGCTAGAATTCTTTACTGGTATGGTACTGGAGGCATTCTTGGTGAAAAAGAACGAGCCAAATTGGTTAGTGGTATTGCGGACTGTGATGCCACTTGGGCTTAGCTATATTCCCATCGGGTTAGCGTGTGGGGTGCTCTTGCATGCGGCCGGGTTCAACCATCTACTGACGGCGTTAATTTCGGTAATGGTCTTTTCCGGTGGCGCCCAATTTTTAATCGCATCGATGCTGACAATCAATGCACCGATGACAACCATTATTTTGATGATGTTTTTCTTGGAGTTACGGTACGCCTTGTTAGGTTCCAGCCTATCGCGTTACTTAAAAGGGCAATCGCTACCGTTTATTTTTACGTTTGCGTTTTCGATGAATGATGAAAACTACGCGGTCAACTACTTAAAGTTCGCAACCGATAAGCATTGGAAACCATCACAAGCACTGTTGGTCGAACACTATTCGTTGCTATTCTGGACCGTCAGTAACATTGTCGGGAGTCTGATTGGCAGTGCCCTGACGATTAATCTCCAAGTGGTCGATTTTGCGTTAACGGCGCTGTTCATTTATATGGCAATTATGCAAACTAAGAGTCGCTTGATCATCTTAGTTGCGATATTGTCTGGCGTTTTAACGATCGGGTTCCTAGTCTTGATGAAGAGTACGTTGGGCTTAGTCGTTTCAACGCTACTCGCATCATTGACCGGTTACTTTATTGAACGTTACTTGTTAGCACATAAGCCAGAAAGTCATTTACTCTATAAGGTTCACGATCCCACTGGCCCAGCAGCCATGGAAGAATCTGACAAGTAGGGCACAGAGGGGTTTTTCTTATGCAATCAGTCAGCTCAATGAGTAGTATGGACCACTTTTGGTTGGTCATTTTTTGTGCGTGTGTGGCCTTTATTCCACGCTTCTTTCCATTACTGTTCTTTACGAAGCGGAAGATTCCAGAATGGTTCAACGAGTGGATGCGGTTCGTACCCGTCTCACTGTTTACAGCGCTCGTTGTCAAAAGCGTCTTCATTGATAGTAAGTACGCGGTGATTACTTCGGGTAATCTGGGCATGATCATTTCAGCGATTCTCGTTGGATTTGTGGCCTACCGGACGCGTTCAATGACGTTGTCGGTGGTGATCGGCTTAGTATCAGTGATGATTTTCGTGTTGTTAATTCATATATGATGTTAGTTGGAACTGGATGATCCGGTTCTTTTTTATTATGGTTAAAATAATTGTGAGGAGGCCTGTAAATGACGTGGTTATTGGTATTCTTACCAGGACTGTTGGCAGGACTAGTCCAAGGCTTGACCGGCTTTGGGGCAGCAATCGTCATGATGATTTTTCTACCGCAACTTTTTTCAATTGCGCAAAGTGCTGCGGTTGCTGGGGTGATTATGGCGGCAAGCGTACTGACTTTGGTTTGGCGGAATCGGCACCATATTCATTTACGCCAAATCGTGATTCCGTTTATCATCTACGCGAGTGTAGCGGCCTATTCAGTGCATCTCGGTCAAGAATTGGATGTGCAACTATTACGCCGGTTACTCGGGGCCTTATTAGTGGCGTTGGCAATTTACTTCAGTCTAAGCAAACGCGCGGCCACCCAAGTCTACCCGTGGTGGCTAGCCGGAATCTTTATGATTATTTCAGGCTTTTTCAATGGCCTGTTTGGTATCGGTGGCCCCTTAATGGCACTGTATTTTCTTTCGTTGGCAGATACAACGGCTGATTATTTGGGTAACTTACAAACCTTCTTCTTAATTGATGTCGTCTATATCTCAACGGTGCGGGTGCTCAACGGCATTTTGACACCAGTTCTGATTCCAAATATCTTGATTGGAATGGTCGGGGCGGTCATTGGGACTGCAATTGCGGCACGCATCCTACCGCATTTACCGATGACAACGGTGCGCCACCTGATTTACCTGTTTATTGGATTGAGCGGGAGCTATTATCTTTTTATTTAAGCGCTTCGTCAAGTGAAGTTGATAGACTGTAAATCTTATTTAGCGGTATCCCGGCAGCGACATAAAAAACGACTGATTCAAAGCGACCTTCATAATAGGCCGTGACTTGAATCAGTCGTTTTGTATTAATCAGTGAATTTGAGTGCCCGCCCCAGTCCGTGCTAATCAGCTGCGGTAATTGTCCCTAATCCGTATTGGTAGAGAAGCTCGTCAGTACGGTCTAAATCATAGCGCTGGCTGAGTGCAAAGATAATCAGTGCATCCCATTCATCTTTGGCATACAAGACGGCATAGCCGGTTCGTTTGAGCATCGTATTGAGCTCAGTCAGTGAAAGCTTGAACCCAAAGCCTAACGCAATCATGCGTGCCCGGTTGGGGCGGCGTTTGCCATCAAAATACTGGTAGCCAATCGATGGCGTCAGATTGGCTTGTCGGATGACCTGACTTTTAGTGACCTGCTTAACCTGAATCAGCTCGGCAAGGTATTCAGCTGGGTTGGTGCGGATGAAACTGCTGGCCATATTTGTCATAAATTGATCGGCCTCACTTGCTTGTTCGATTTCGTTGAAAAGTTCACTCGTTTTACGTTCTGTCACGACTGGCCCTCCTTAATACGTGTGGTTTGATTAGTATTAGTTTACCAGAGATTATTGCAATTTAAAGGTCAAATGACGATCACTGAAGTAACTTGGGTTATAAATCAGTTCAACGGTCCCGTTCGCTTTGGCTTGGCCGGTCATGGTTCCACTGACGGTCCCACCAGCGGTCAAGTCGCCACTATCCAGTTGGTCATTCGCATCAATGTTGATTTCATCCAGACTGGTTTGGTTGCCAGCGGCTTTGATTTCGAAGTCGTAAGGGTTGTAGGAGACTTTTTCCTTACCGATATTTTTGAGCTTGACCGTCACGGTGTAATACTGATTGCCAGTTTTCGGCTGATCATCATCCAGTGTCGTGGCCGTTTTGACATCGGTCACTGTCACCTGAACGTGATCGATGGTGGCCGTTTCGCCAACTTTGTAAACGCGCTTGGTTGTGGCCTTTTTCGAGCTAGATTTCTGACTCGTGGCCTGTTTGGCAGATGCGGCCTTAGAATTAGTCGCGTCATCGGGCGAGTTGACGATGCCGATGACGATAAAGGCGCCGAGGGCAATGAGCACCCAGACCCACCAACGTTGATACCATGATTTGCTTGTCTTCATATGCTTGACCTACTTTCTCAGTGCTAAGCCGCCTGCGATGACGATCAGTAGGCCGCTTAAAATCCCAAAGGCGCTAACGAACACGAAATTCAGAATTCCGCATAAGATAATTAACCAGCCCATCAAGACGTGGTTGCGGTTAATAAAGGCGCTCAAAATGATAGCTAATGCGGAGACGACGATACAACCGACGCCGAGATTACTAACACCGGCGCTACCGCTGGCTTCAAGAGCGCTACCGATACCGCCGATCGTCATGGCGAGTAGTCCGGCAATGATACCAAAGATACCGCCAATGATACCGAGAACTAATTCGGCCGTCCGAGAGCGGGGTACTGATGTGGTGAGATCGGTTTGACTATTTTTTGACATTGTAATTCCTCCAAAAGTATGGTTATGATAAGTGTTGATAATTTAAGTAAAAAGGGGGGCCGCCGGTTGTTACCAATTGTGCAGGCGATGCAATTATTGAGCGAAGCGGGCTACGAACCACTGGGGCCGCTGTTGCCAACACGCGAATTTCCATTATTAGTTAAAAAGCAACAAGTGGTGTCCGTCGCAAAAATCGTGCGTGATGACAATCTACCCGTCTTGCAACGACTCAAGCAGCAACCGGTTCCCCGGATGCCCCAAATTGAGGCGTTATTAACGCGGCCGGATTGTGTCGTCAGTATCGAAACGCTGATCAACGGTCAGACTCTGGCCGACCAACTGCGAACCCAGGGGCCTTTTTCCCCTGAAATGACGGCCCGGGTTGCAACGGAACTGTCACAGACTTTACAAGCACTAGCTGACCGTGAAATCGTGCATCGCGACTTAAAACTCAGCAACGTGATGTGTTATCGCGACCACTATTACTTGATTGACGTGAATGCGGCCCGACAGCACCATGTCGCCCAAAACGCAGATACCCGCTTACTCGGAACGAGTGGTTTTGCGGCCCCCGAGAACTATGGGTTTGCTCAGACCGACCAACGAAGTGATATTTACTCGCTAGGGGTGGTCTTGAACTGCTTACTAACGGGTCAGGAGCCCCGCGGTCCATTGGATACAGCGACCCGCACTGCGGATGAGGTCTGGGGCCCGATTATTGCCCAAGCCACGGCACTGGACCCAGACCAACGCTATCAAAGCGCTACGGCGATGCTCGCTGCCATCCCGGGCAAGTCGGCGCCGGTAAGCCCGCAACCCAAACCAGATACGCCTAAACGGCAAGCGTTTAAAGTCCAGTTAACTGCCAAGTGGCAACACCGGCTACAACGTGGACTCGTAATCACGTTGTGGGTTTTGTATGGGCTCTTAATTCTCGGCTTAATGGGTGCTGGTTGGGACCAGGCGACCGTTGCTGCCAAAATTAACTTTTGGTCGAGCGGCTTTTTGATGTTCGTTGCCCCGTTAATCGCTCATTATTTCAATCGTTGGCTCAAGCAACAGTGGTCGTCCAAGCAATGGTCCCGTTACCGTTGGTGGTTGCGCATCGCCGAAACGGTCGCCATTTTGGCGGGAATCATTTACATTGGATAATGTACATTGGCTGGTTAACCATTCGCTAGTACGTTAATTATCATAATCGTTACGATGCTAAAAGGCTTATGCAAAATGCATAACTGTTGGGTCATTTCAATTTGGGTGTTGTGGGCCACACCAATATAAGTGCTAGCGGACCTGTAAGTTTAGACTATGACTAAGCGCTGCTATATTAGTCGCGACTGATAGGAAGTCGCTGGTTGATTGTCATCAGCAATAATCCGTTTATATAGAAATAATCGGCCATTCTAGTGTTTTAGATTGCCGGTTAATCACGAAAAATTCAATGTCCGACTAGTTATGCACAACTAGCCGGACTTTTTTAACGTTTTGGTGATATTTTGAGAT